>DYNS01000637.1 GCA_020720965.1 Anaerolinea sp.
ATCTCCTTCCAGCGGTAGGCACGCATCTCCTGCTCGGTCAGGCGAAACAAATCCACCCCGTTGAACCAAACCTGCCCGGAAACCTGAGCATTGGCAGGCAGCAACCGCAAAATGGACATGAGAGTTGTCGTTTTTCCGCAGCCCGATTCGCCCACCAAACCCACCGTTTTGCCCGCAAAAACATCAAAAGAGACCTCTTGAAGGGCTTGCGCCGGGGATTTTCCCACGGAATGGAATACCGCGCCGAGGTTTTGTACCCGCAAAAGGGGAGTCTCACCCATGCCTGCCTCCCGCTTCGACAACTTTTGTCTCACCTTCCAGGTGATGCGCCGAGAGCCGGGGGTTGAGCATTTCTTCCAGCACGTTGCCCAACATCACCCCGCCCAGCGAAACCCAAACAATTGCCAAGCCCGGAGGCAGGTAAAACCACCATGCCCCATTGCTAATGGCGTTGCGGTCGAAGGCGAAGTTGAGCATGGTTCCCCAGGAGGGTTGAGTGGGGTCTCCCAGCCCCAAAAACGCCAACCCGGATTCGATGAGGATGGCGGTGGAAAGGATAAGGACGGTGTTTGCCACAATCAATGGCATCATTTGCGGCACAATGTGCCTGCGGATGATGTGCAGGCTGCCTGCCCCAATGGCACGCGCCCTTGCCACAAATTGCCGCTCTTTAATGCTCAAGACCTGAGAACGCACAAGCCGGGCTGTGCTTGTCCAGTACAACAAGCCGATGACGAGAATGAGAACGGTGAGGGGGGAGATTTTTAAGTCTAACTGTCGGATGGTGGCGACCAGGACGAGCATTAAAGGCAGGTCTGGGATGACGAGCAAAATATCGGTCAGGCGCATCAGCGCCATGTCCACCCATCCGCCAAAGTAGCCTGCCAGAATGCCAAAAGAAGCGCCGACAAACATGGCGATGAACCCGGCGAGGAACCCAACCGTGAGCGAAACCCTCGCCCCGTACACCAACTGTGCCCAAACATCATGCCCCGCGTCATCGGTGCCGAGGGGGGCGTGCCGG
>DYNS01000326.1 GCA_020720965.1 Anaerolinea sp.
CTTTGTGAATACGGCGGAACAAGAAACTGCCCAGTCGGATCGCCCAGATGATCACCAGCGCCCATAAAAGGATAGATCGGGCGTCAATGCCCTGGCTGAACAGCAGAGCAAGGGTGACTAAAGAAATATACGTCAGGCTGCCGGTGAGATCGTAAAACCTTTCGGTTTGCTTCAAATAAGCCGGGATGTAAACCAGCCACTGGATGAGAAAGGCCAGGCCAACCAGCAGGGCAAAAACCGGAGTCATGGCGGATTGGGGAAAAGCCACCAAGCCCGGAATGGAGCCGCCCAAGCCAAAGACAAGCGAAAGCGCCAAGCCGTTAATCAGCGCAAACATCACCCCGGTTGTTGGGTTGCCGGTCGGGGAATAAATCATCACCCCGTAGGTGATGGTATTGACGAGAGCAATCACCCCCACCAAAACGCCGGAGGTGAGCGAGTTTAGAACCCGTTTGGGGCTTAGTTCCGAAAAGAATTCCTTCATCATGCCGCCTTTGCCATTAAGCGAGAGAAATTTTGTTGCTTCCAGTCTTCATACAGTTCCATAATGCCGCTTTTTTCTAACTGTCGCACAATGGGCGGGGTGCAACCCGGCAAGGGAAGCCGCTCCGAGATGTAATCGAAAGACTCGGCGTTTTCCACCCGGCGATGAACATCCGGCAGGAAGAAAGCGGGCGGCTCGTCTGGGAAGATGATATTGGAACCGGGCATTCCAAAGGCTGGCAGTCCCCTCCACCCGGAGACGGTGTTGTGGGTGAAGGAAAGCCCCAACTCCTCGAACATATCCCGCGCCGCCGCTTCTGGTCCAAAATCCCGCACCGATTCGTATACAAAATGAGTCAGGGGCAGACCGGCTTCCAGGGTTTGCTGATGCAAAATTTGAATCTGACGGTAGGCAGCGATGAAAATATCCGGGTTGGTTTTTTCTCCCCAAACTTTGTGCCAGGAATTCCAGGTTTGCATAGGGTCACGAGTGACAAGCAGCACCTTCACCTGCTCCAACGGGTAGCCGCTTTGCAACAAAACCTGCACCGGGTTCAACTCCGCTTCCAGAAAGGTGTAGGGTCCGAGAGTTTCCTTAACAAAAATGGGACTTTCCCCAGTCGGAAAATCCCACCCTTTTGCATATCCCTGCATTGCCCAGCGCAAAATATTCTTCCAGGGCTGGTAATAAGCGGGAATGCCACTTGCGCCAAAAACCCGTAGCAACACAGTGGAACCGCTGCGGCAGGGCGAAACACATAAAACAACCGGAGCCGGTTTTTCGCTGGATACGCGCACAGCATCAAACAGATGATTCAAATCAACAGGGGCGATATGATAAACAGAGTCCATCATTTCTCCTTTAGAAAAAAAGATTAGGCTACAAGCATTATAGGTTAAGGATACACCCAATCGCCAAAATGGGAAAAGACAATTCTGCAAGCCGGTTTGCGACAAACCGCCAGCCCTCAAATTGATACCGGAATCCGCTATAATGCAGGCAGAATGAATCCCCCCTCCACCTATCTCATCGAGACTCTCAAACGTTACGCCCTATCGCTCTGGCACAGGGCTTGGCTCGTTGGGCTGCTTGCCTTGCTGGGCGCAGCGGGAGGTTACCTGTATAGTCGAACCCAACCATCCCTGTACCTGAGCGGAATGCGGGTGATGGTTGTGCGCCCCGTAAAAGAAACCTCCAACGACCTGACCTTTTGGATGTGGAACGCCGAGGTTGCCCAAAACTACGCCCAACTGACCCAAAACGAGGGGTTTGCCCTCAAGGTATTCCAGCGCACCGGCGAAATCGGCACGGTTTCTGCTTATGCTGTGCCAGAGACTCAATTTCTGGCGCTCTCCGTGACAACCCCCAACCCCAAGGCGGCAGTGCCGCTCTTAAACACAGGCGTGGAAGTGCTGGATGAGGAAATCCGCACCCTGCAAATGGAACGCTACGCCAAGGTCGAAGAATCGCTGACCCTTCAGATGATTTCGATTGCCGAACAGGTCGCCCAGGCGCGTGCGGCGCTGGACGAGCGCTATACCCTGCTGGTTGCCGAGGAAAAACTAAGCCTGGAAAAACAGATTTTTGACCTAGAAACCCAGCTTGCCGCTTTACGCAACGCCTCCGCCAGCGCCCCGGAAATAAGCCAAACACAAACCCGCCTGAATGCCGCAAAACAAGCTTACCTCGTCCTGCTCCAGACCAACCGCATCCCAGCCAGCCGAGACGCAGAACTGACCAGCCTGGAGAAAAACCTGAGCCTGTACCAAACCTTGTTCGACAAACTCACAACCGAGCGCGAGAATATCCGCTTGCTTCAACTTCAGGCAATTCCGGCATTGCTCAAAGTGGAAGAGCCTTTTGAACCGCTGGAACCCTTCCTACCTCGCACCCGCCGCAACACAGGCTTGGGCGGGCTGGCAGGCTTGGGACTGGGCATTGTATTGGCTTTGGCAGTGGAATTTCTGAGTGACACCCTTAAAAGCTCGGAGGAAGCCCGGCAGCGATTGGGACAACCTTTTTTGGGACGCATTCCACGCCACGCGCCCCATGCCCTCCTGCCCCTGGAACAAGACCCACAATCTACCGATGCCGAAGCCTACCGCATTTTACGCACCAACCTTTCCTTCCGTTCGGTCGAGCGTTTTATGCAAATCATTTTGGTCACCAGCCCCGGCGAGACGGAGGGGAAATCCGTTGTGGCGACAAACCTGGCAGCCGCTTTTTCGCAGACCGGTTCCCAGGTTTTGTTGGTGGATGCCAACTTCCGACACCCCTGTTTGCACCAAATTTTGCACCTGGAAAACAGGTTGGGCTTGAGCGATGCCTTGCTTGCCCCAGAAAATGACACATCCTCCTTCCTGCACTCCTATCAGGCTGAGCATGGTGTCCGTTTTTCGGTTCTAACCAGCGGTCGCATTTCCCCAGTTTCTTTAGATTTGCTCGGCTCGGAGCGGGCGACTCAGCTGCTGGCAAATCTCACCCCCTTCTTTGACCTGATTATATTGGACGCATCATCTTTGTTTGGGGCAGAGGTACAAATGTTGGCAGCTCACGCAGATGGCGTTTTGCTGGTGGGGCAGTTTGGGCGCACCCGTTTTGGTTCCCTTCGCGCCGCGCTGGAAAGCCTGGGGCAAAGCCGCGCCCACCTGGCGGGTTTGGTTCTCACCCAAGTTCTTCACTAAAGCAAAAAAGCCACTCCAAGCCCGTAGGCTTGGAGTGGCTTTTGCGTTGCGAAAGCCTTTATTTTTTGTTCCAGGGCAGGCGGAACTTGTTCTGCTTGCTTTCTTCGGCTTCGTGGTGATAGTAGCCGTTGTAATAGCCGCCGTAGCCATATTCGCCGTGATGCGCCTGCATCCGGTTGATGACAACCCCCAAAATGCGGGTCTGGGTGCGGCGCAGCGATTCCAACAGGGCGCGGACGGGTTCGGCGTGCGTTTCTCCGGCTTTGACAACAATCACAACCCCATCTACATTGGCGGAAATGACCTGGGAATCGGCTACGAGGGA
>DYNS01000327.1 GCA_020720965.1 Anaerolinea sp.
GATGCCCAGGTCTGCCAGGCTCCATTGCGGGATTTGGGCTTTGGAGGCTTTGCGGATTCCCATGAAGGAGGGGTAACGCGGCTCGCCGATGCTTTGCACCACGCTGAGGACGGCGGGCAGGCTGGCGCTGACGGTTTGCTTGCCTTCTTCTATCACCCGCTCGGCGGTTACTTTGCCGTTTTCTACCGTAATGCTTCCGGCGAAGCCAAGCAGGGGCAGGTGGAGCAGGCGGGCGGTTTGGGCGATGGTGAGTCCGGTTCCGTCATCCAGGGTTTGCCTGCCGAAGATGACCATATCCACCCCGCCGATTTTTTGAATAGCGGCTGCCAACGTCCGCGCCGCGCCCTGAGAGTCGAGGTTCTGCAACGCCGGGTCGCTGACGAGGATGGCGTTATCTGCGCCCATTGCCAGAGCATGTTTTAGGGCTTCGCGGGCACTTTCCGCACCCAGGCACAGGGCGGTGACTTCGGCATCCTGGGCTTCTTTTTGTTGCAGCGCCCCTTCTACGGCATATTCGTCAAAGGGGTTGATGACCAGGGCGGCATCGCCCCAGTGGGCTTCCCCGTTTTGCGCCGTTATTTTCGCCTCAGAATCGGGGACTTGTTTGATGCAAACAACTATTTTCACGGGACCTCCTTAGGGTTTACTTCATTTGTACGTCATGGATGAGTTGACCGGTTTTCAGGTTCAGTTCGCAGGCGTGCCCGTCGGTGGTGTAGGCGGAGAGGGTTTCGCCGTCTTCGTTGAAGCGTACCCGCGAGTAGAGCGTAAAGGGGTGGGGTTTTTGGGCTTCCCAAAGCAAGCCTGTGGTGTTGCCCAGGCAGTATAGGTTGGTTTCTCGCGCCGGAAATCCAGTCGGGTTTTCCAGAACAACCATGCCAAAGAGTGTGTGAATGCTTTTTTGTATTTCCGTATAGCGAGGTTGAATATTCATTTGTTTAGTTTTGCCAGGCGGTTTCTTCGTAGGCGGGTAGTTCGCAGCGTAGGGGCTTATCTTGCCGTTCTCCCAGCGCGTAGCCTGCCTGAATGAGAGTCTGAATTTCGCTGGAGCCTTCGTAAATGACTGCGCCGCGTGCGTTGCGGAGCATTCTCTCCACGTCGTACTCGTCACTGTAGCCATAGGCTCCGTGAATCTGAATCGCCTGGTTGGCGGCATCGAAGGAGGCTTCGGTGGCGAATTTTTTGGCGTAGGATGTTTGCAGGGTGGGGCGCTGACCGATGTTTTTCATCCAGCCCACTTGCAAGTAAAGCAGGCGGGCAACTTCGTAATCCTGCGCCATGCGGGCAATTTTTTGTTGATTCAGTTGATATTCCGCAATCGGTTTACCAAAGGCGCGCCGGGTGCGGGCGTAATCCACACTCGCTTCTAATGCTGCACGGATAATTCCGGTTGCGCCGGAGGCAACGGTGTAGCGCCCATGGTCGAACCCGCTCATCGTAATTTTGAAGCCTTCGCCTTCTTCGCCCAGGCGATTTTCCAGCGGGACGGGGGCGTTATCGAACTTAATCCACCCGGTTGCGCCTGCTCGCACTCCCAATTTGCCGTGCAGGTCGCCGCGTGTAATCCCTTTGCCGTGCAAATCCACTACAAAGGTGGAAAGCCCGCCCGTAGCCTTTTCTCCGCTGCCGGTTTTTGCTGTTACCAGGGCATAATCTGCCTTGCTTGCCAGCGAAATCCACATTTTTTCACCGTTCAGCAGGTACACATCCCCCTCGCGGCGGGCGGTTGTCTGCATCGCGGCGACATCCGACCCCATGCCAGGCTCGGTAAACGCGCCGCAGCCCAGTTTTTCGCCGGAGGCAATCGGCTTCAGGAAGCGTTGCTTCTGTTCCTCGCTGCCCCACTGAAAGAGGGTGAGGGCGCAAAGACCGGTATGCACCGACATGGCAACCCGCAGATGGGTATCTACCGCTTCCAACTCTTCGCAAGCCAAGCCCAGAGAGATGTAATCCAACCCTTGCCCGCCATACCGCACCGGTAGAGAAATCCCTAAGATGCCTAGTTCACCCATCCGCCGGTATACCCAGGGAATGGGCTCCTGTTTGCGGTCCGCCTCTTTGATGACGGGCGCAATCTCTTTGCGGGCAAACTCTCTTACCATCGCCTGCGCCATTTTTTGCTCTTCCGAAAGTTGAAAGTTCATGGTGTCTCCTTCTTGAATTATACCAAACCTACCGAACGGTAGGTAGGTTTTACGGGAAATAGATATAGTCATTGTACTGTTTTTATGCCAAACTAACCCTGCTTGACCATCCTTTTTGTTTGTTGTAAAATCCCTGCGCTAATCTCCCGTTAATGTAGGCATTTGCCTACCCCAAAATCCCCCAAAGTGGAAGGAAAACTGAACTATGATGCAAGGACTCTCGATGTTCGAACAGGTAGCCATCTGGAGCGTCCTCGGTATCGCTATCCTGGGCTTGGCATACGCCTGGTTCCTCCGCACGCAGATTATGCGTGAGGACAAAGGAACCGCGAAGATGCAAGAAGTCTGGGGCGCGATTCGTGATGGCGCGGATGCCTATCTGGACCGGCAGTTGAAATCTATTCTGCCGCTCATTGTCGTACTCACGTTTGTTCTCTTCTTTTCGGTCTACATCGTCCCCCCGACCCCGGAAGCGCTGGAGCGCTTTGAAGGCATGGACGACAATCAGGTACGCCTCATCATCGGCTTGGCAAGAGCCGTTGCCTTCGTGATGGGCGCTGGCTTTTCGCTGACGGTTGGGCGGATTGGGATGCGAATGGCGGTGCAGGGCAACGTCCGCGTTGCGGCTGCCTCGCGCCGTTCCTTTGCGGATGCCCTCCGCATCGCCTACCGCGCCGGAACGATTACCGGGATGCTGACTGACGGCTTGGGTTTGTTCGGCGGCACCATCATCTTCATCTTCCTCGGCATTGCCGCGCCGGATGCCCTGCTTGGCTTCGGCTTCGGAGGCACCCTCCTCGCCCTGTTCATGCGCGTAGGCGGCGGTATCTTCACCAAAGCGGCAGATGTCGGCGCGGATTTGGTCGGCAAAGTGGAAGCCGGCATTCCTGAAGATGACCCCCGTAACCCGGCAGTGGTCGCCGACCTGGTGGGTGATAACGTGGGCGACTGCGCTGGTATGGCAGCGGACATTTTTGAATCCTACGAAGTGACCATTGTGTCCGGGCTTATTTTGGGCTTGGCGCTGTATCACCTCACCGGTGAAATTGCGTGGATTATCTACCCCCTCATCGTGCGCGGTATTGGTGTGCTTTCCTCCATCATCGGCACCTACGTTGTGCGCGGCGGTCCTGGCAAAAGCGGCGATGCCATGGGTGCCATTTTCCGGGGCTTTCTTTCTTCTGCTGCCATTTCGGCGGTCTTGTTCTTTGCTGCCGGGTATTTTTACCTCAACACCCCAGAGATGGCTGCATGGGGCGGTTGGTGGCGTACTCCCATGGCGGTGGCAGTCGGGGTTTTGCTCGCCATTGTCATTGACCGTTTAACGGAATACTTTACCGGTACGCAT
>DYNS01000033.1 GCA_020720965.1 Anaerolinea sp.
TGCGGTGGAGAGGATGCCGGAGACCGGGGTCGGAGCGCCTTCGTAGGTGTCTGGCGCCCAAAAGTGGAAGGGAACCAGGGATACTTTGAAGCCCACCCCAACGACCATCAGAAAGAGAACGCCGAGAGAGATGGGGTTGAAGGTGGTGAGATAGCTGCGCAGGTTTTCAAAGTGGGTCTCGCCGCTGAAGCCGTAGATGAGCGAGAGACCATACAGGAAGATGGCGGAGGTCATTGCGCCAAAGAGCAAATATTTGAACCCGGCTTCGGTGGATTTTTTATCGTCCAGCATGAAGCCTGCCAGGACGTACATGGGGATGGAGGTGGTTTCGATAGCAAGGTAAACCATCACCAGGTCGGAGGCGGATGCCATGAGGTTCATGCCGATGGTGGCGGCGAGCAGCAGGAGGTAGGATTCTGCCCGTTTGCCGAGGCGTTCTGCATCCATAAAGAAGAGAGCGGTGATGGCGCTGGCGAAGAGGAAGAACATTTTGAAGGAGAATGCCAGCCAGTCGAAGCGCACCATGCCACCCCAGGCGGAGACCGGGGCGGAGGGGGTTCCAAAAAGGACGGAAATGACGAGGCTGGCTGTCAGACCACCGGCGGTGAGCCAGCCGAGGTTGACGCGGCGGCTTTCGTTATCTTTCCAGAAGGGGTCCAGTACCAGCACAAGCACGCCGACCAGGAGGATGAGCATTTCTGGCAATATGGCTACGAGATTGAGATTCATTTATGCACCTCCCAACAGGCGCAGGATGTTCTCTACGCCGAGTGAGACCATCGGGCTCATGAGGGCGGGGAATACGCCAATGGCAATCATCAGACCGACCAGGGTGACAATCGCCACCTTGTCCAGGGCGGAGATGGGGGTAATGTGACCTTCAAATTCTTTGGGCATTTCGCCAAAGAAGACGCGGCGGACGACCAGAAGAACATAGGCGGCGGTGATGACGATGGAAATGGATGCAAGGATGGCTGCCCAACCCTGAATTTGCCAGACCCCCATGAAGATGGGGAATTCCGCTACGAAGCCGGAGAAGCCAGGCATGCCCATGGAAACAAGACTGCCGATGATGAAAGCAACCCCGACCCAGGGGAGGGGCTTCATCATGCCGCCCAGTTCTGGAATTTGGCGGGTGTGCGCCCGGTCGTAGACCATGCCGACTGCGGCGAAGAAGAGGGCGGTCATAATGCCGTGCGAGACCATCTGCATCCCTGCGCCCAACATGCCTTCGCGGGTGAGGGTGGAGAAGCCGAGGGCGACCAAGCCCATGTGCGAGACCGAGGAGAAGCCGATGACGTATTTCATGTCGGTTTGAATCATGGCGATGAAAGCGCCATACACGACATTGACCATTGCCAGGGCAAAGATGAGCCAGCCCCATTGTTTTGCGCCTTCCGGTAAGAGCATAATGCCAACCCGCAGGGCGGCGAATGCGCCCAGCTTCATCAGCACGCCAGCGTGAAACATGGAGACGGCGGTGGGTGCGGCTACGTGACCATCCGGCGACCAGTTGTGGAAGGGGAAGATGCCGCCCAGAATGGCAAAACCCATGAAGGTGGGCATAAACCACAGGTATTGGAAGGCGGAGGAGAAACCGGCTTTTTCCAGGGCGAGCATATCAAAAGTGAGGATGCCGTTCATCTGGTAGTTGGTGTAAACCATCGCCAGCGCGCCAACCAGGGAGAAGACCGACCCGACAAAGAGGTAGAGGGTCAGTTTCATGGCGGCGTATTCGCGGCTCACCTTCCAGCCCCAGATGGCAATGAGGAGGTACATGGGGAAGACGGCGATTTCGTAGAAGAAGAAGAGCATGAACAGGTCTAACGAGACGAAGACACCGAACACGCCGCCCGCCAGCAGGAAGAGGAAGGCGAAGAATTCACGGGGGCGGTCATCTACTTTCCACGAGATGAGAACGCCGGTGAACATGACGATGCCAGTCAGCAGGACGAGGGGGGCGCTCATGCCATCTACGCCGAAGTGGAGGGAGATGCCCAGGGCGGGGAGCCAGTTGTATTTTTCGATGAACTGGTATTCCAGGGTGGGATGAACGTAAACCTGGTAGTACATCCAACCGGAGAGGATGATGTCCACGACCGCCGCCGAAAGCGCCGCAACGCGAATTTCATTCTTGGCTGTGGGCTTCATCGTCAAGATGATGGCAGCGGCAATGAAGGGGGCAAAAACGATAAGGCTCAGAATGGGAAATTGCATGTTTGCACCGCCTTATGAGAACAACAAAAGCATGGCTTTGTTGATGACATCTAACAGCCACATGGGGTAGATGCCCAGGATAAGAATGAGCGCCATCAACGGAGCCATGACGAGGATTTCGCGCAGGTTGATGTCGGTCAGTTTGTGCTCACCGTGCGCCCAATGTTCATTGAGCGGACCATGCAAGACCTTGCGAATTCCTTTGAGGATGTAGGCTCCGGTGAAGAGCAAGCCCAACATGCTGACGGCGGTAAAGACCGGCAGGAGGGGGAAGGAACCCCGCACGACCAGAAATTCTGAGACAAAGCCGTTTAACCCCGGTAAGCCGAGGGATGCCATGCTGGTGAAGATGAGGATGCCGCCGTAAACCGGGATGATGGGGAAGAGACCGCCGAATTTGTCCAGGTCGCGGGTGTGGGCGCGCTCGTAAATGACACCAACGAGGAAGAACATGCCCGCTGCCGAAAGACCGTGATTGAACATCTGCAGCACCGCGCCATTGAGGGCGATGGTTGCATCTGGCGTGCCGATGGCTTTTGCCGCCGCCGCAATGCCGAGCAGGACAAAGCCCATGTGGTTGACGGAGGAGTAGGCTACGAGGCGTTTGAAATCGGTCTGCCCGAAGGAGGCGAAAGCGCCAAAAACAATTGCCATGGTGGCAAGGAAAGCCATCCAACCGGCATATTGCTGAGCTTCAACCGGGTAAAAGGGCAGAACAAGACGCAGGAAGCCGTAAGCGCCCAACTTGAGCAGAACGCCAGCCAATATCATGGAGCCGGCGGTGGGGGCTTCGGTGTGGGCATCCGGCAGCCAGGTGTGGAAGGGCCAAACCGGCACTTTGAGGGCAAAAGCGATGGTAAATGCCCAGAAGGCAATCACCTTGACGCGGGAGGCATCCATGCCGAAGAGGGTGCCGTCAAAGGCGCTCCATTGTGCAACCAGGGTCGCCAAGTCGTAGGTCTGGAAGAGAACGCCCAGCATCTGCACCGCAAGGAGAAGCCCCAGAGAACCCGCCATGGTGTAAACCATGAACTTGAGGGAGGCGTAGTTGCGGGCGGAGGTGATGTAAGAGCCAAAGGGGCTCCACACTTCGCGCTCGCCTTTGGGGCTGCCCCATTGATTGATGAGGAAGTACATCGGAACGAGACCGATTTCCCAAAAGACGAAGAAGATGAGCAAATCCATCGCCAGGAAAACGCCCAACATGCCCGTTTCCAGGAAGAGGAAGAGCATCATGTAGGCTTTGACCTTGTCCTGCACGCTGAAGGAGGCGAGCAGGGCGAGGGGGGTGAGCAGGGTGGTGAGAAGCACCATCGAAAGGGACAAACCATCGATACCCAGGTGGAAGGAGGAATGGATTGCCTCGTACCAGGGGTAGATTTCTTCAAACTGAAAGCCTGCCGCCTGGGGGTCGAACATCGTCCAGAGCCAGACGGTTAGCCCAAAGGGAACCAGGCTGGAGAGGAGAGCCGTCCAACGGATGAGAGCAACCTGTTCCTTTGGGAAGAACAGGATGACCAAAGCGGCAAAGACCGGGAAGAAAAGGATGGTGGAGAGCAGGTGAGTGTTAATGAAGTCCATTGTTTCACTCTCCTTAGAAAATGAAGAGATACAGCGCCGCGGCAACCAGAAGGAAGACGGCAACTGCTCCGATGAGGTAAGACTGTACGCGCCCGGTTTGGGCTTTGCTGAGGGCGCGTCCGGCGGGTTGGAAGGTCCAGTAGGCGCCCAACTTATCGCCAAGCAGTTCGTTGATGATGGGCTTGTCGAAGTAGTTGCGGAGGGATGAGCCAATCCACAGGGCGGTTTGCGCCACCGTGTGCAGGATGCCATCAATGAGTTGGCGGTCCATCCATTTATAAGAGAACTCTTCCGAAATCCAGGTCATCGGTTTGATGACGAAGAAGGCGTAGAACTCGTCGAAGTACCATTTGTTTTGCAGGAAGGGGTACAAAACGCCGAGGGGTTTTTGGAGCGGGTCGGGCTGACCGGCTTTTACGTCTTTGTAGACCAGCCATCCCAGGGTAAGACCGCCGAGAGCAACCAGGAGGGAAATACCCAGGGGGATGGGGCTGAATTCCACCGCTTCAGGATGTTCCAGCAAGGTGGCACCGACAAAGTGGTGGAACCAGTTGGGGAGCAGACCGCCCAAGCCGGGGAAATGTTCTGGAATGCCGACCCAGCCATAGCCGAGGGCGAAGACCGCGAGAACAGCCAGGGGCAGGGTCATTGTCCAGGGGGTTTCGTGGGCGTGTTCGGCTTCTTTGGTGCGGGGTTCGCCCAGGAAGGTGAGGGTAATCTGACGCATGGTGTAGAAGGCGGTCAGCAGGGCGGCAGTGGAAAGGGTGATGAGGATTGCCCAATGTCCGTGTGCAAAGGCATCCGCCAAAATCTCGTCTTTAGACCAGAAACCGGCGGTAACGAGGGGGAAGCCGGAAAGGGCAAAGCCGCCGATGAGGAAAGTCCAGAACGTGATGGGCATCTTCTTGCGAAGCCCGCCCATATTCCACATATCCTGCGGGTCTACGTGGTGATTGCCGGTGTGCAGTACGCCGTGTTCCATGCCGTGAATGACCGAGCCGGAGCCGAGGAAGAGCAGGGCTTTGAAGAAGGCGTGGGTGACGAGGTGGAAGGCGGCGGCGATGTATGCGCCCATGCCCAACGCCGAAATCATGAAGCCGAGTTGGGAGATGGTGGAGTATGCCAGCACTTTTTTGATGTCGTTTTGGGCTACGGCGATGGTGGCGGCGAAGATGGCAGTGAAGGTGCCGATGAAGGCGACAACGCTCATGGCGGTTGTCAGGTCGTGACCGTGCCAATCGGCGGTGAGCAGGGGGAAGATGCGGATGACCATGTAAACGCCCGCCGAGACCATGGTGGCGGCGTGAATCATCGCGCTGACGGGGGTGGGTCCTTCCATTGCGTCTGGCAGCCAAATGTGCAGGGGCCATTGCGCCGATTTGCCAATCGTGCCGATAAAGAGCAGCAGGGCAATTAACCCGGCGGCAGAAAGCCCAAAGACGTGGCTGGAAGTTTCTGCCAGGTGATGGAGAACTTCCTGGTTGTAGAAAATTTCCCGGTAACTGAGGGTGCCGGTGGCAGAGTACAGATATGCCAGACCGAGGAGCATGAACACATCCCCAACGCGGGTGGTCATAAAGGCTTTAATCGCCGCGTTGCGGGCGGAAGGTTTGGCGTACCAGAAGCCGATGAGCAGGTAAGAACACAGACCCATAATTTCCCAGCCCACAAAAAGGGTGAGCAGGTTATCCGAAATGACGAGGGTGTACATGCCCGCCGCAAACAGCCCCAAAAAGGCAAAAAAGCGGCTGTACATTGGCTCTACGGAAAGGACGGTGTGTTTGTGACCGTGTGCGTCCGTGACGGTTGCGCCATGTGGGGGTAAACCGGGGTGGTCGTGGTCGCCTTTGGGCTGCCCAAAATTGTGGTAACCCACGCTGTACAGGAAAATCATCAGGATTGTCCAGGCAACGAAGAACAAGACCACCGCAGAGAGCGGGTCAATTTGCACGCCCACTCTCAAAAAGGTATCGCCTGTGGGAAGCCAGGGAATGGAAGAGGCAAAGATATGTTCACCCTCGCCAAAATGTTCCACGCTCAGGGCGCGGAAGAAAACCACCATGCTACCCACAAACGAAAGCAACGCCGCGCCAACGCCGATGCTGTGGCTGAGGGCTTTGCTCTTGTTGGTGAACAAAACGATGAGGAAAAACGCCAACAAAGGCGGCAGGGGAAGAAGCCAAACGATTGTTTCGGTTGCCATAATGCTCGCTCCTACCACTTCATCAGATTAAGTTCATCTGCAATGACGGTGTTATGACGGCGATAGACCGAAATGACGAGAGAAAGCCCCACCGCCACCTCTGCCGCCGCCACCGCAAAGACGATGATGGCAAACACCTGACCGGTCATTAGCGCCAGGTTGCCCATGCGCCAAAAAGCCACCAGGTTAATGTTGACTGCATTGAGCATCAACTCCACCCCAAGCAGGATGGCAATGGCATTTTTACGCGCCAAAACGCCATACAAGCCGATGCTGAATAAAACAGCCGAAAGATAAAGAAACCAGGACAACGGAATCATGCTTCTCCTACTCCTTTGCCTTATTAAGCGCGACATACACCGAGCCAACGAGCGCCGCCAACAATAAAACCGAGGCGACTTCAAAAGGCAGGGCAAAGCCCTCCGGTGAGACAAGCGCGTTACCGAGGGCAGAAATCGGGTCGTAGCCTTCCGGCATGGCAGCAGGTAGGCGATTAAGCGAAGCCCCGTAGCCGCTGATGATGAACGCGAGCGCCACAAAAACTATCGCCGCCAACCCAAGCGCCCAAACCCAATTGGCGTTGGTTTGCTCACTCTTCGAGAGCAGGTCACGCCGGGTGAGCATGACCGCGAAGATGAACATGATGGCAATGGCGCCAATGTAAACCACCACTTGCGCCACCGCGAGGAAACTCGCCTCCAGCACAGCATACACGACCGCCACCCCAAACAGGGTGGAAACGAGCCATAACGCGGCATGGACGAGGTTGCGGACGCTGACGACCATGACAGCCGAAACAACAATCAGCCCCGCGCTTAAGAGAAAAATAACCTGGCTTGCATCAATCATAAAAGCCTCCGCAGCCTAATGGTGTGCGGCGGAAGGAACCGCCTCGCGCTTTTCGCGCGTATAAGACCGCAAAATTTCCACCGTCAGCCAGCCCAAAAGCAAGTTACTGGTAAACATCGCCGCCACATACAGCCAAAAGGCGGCATCTCTCATCAGCACATGCACGGTTGCAGTGACGATGAGCAGGGCAAACGAAAGCGGGGTGAGAAATTTCCAGTTGAACGCCAGCATGTGGTCGATGCGAATACGCGGAACCGTGTACTTAACCCACATGATGACCCAATAACCGAACAGCGCCTTTAGCACAAAATAAAACGCCCCCAGCAGAGGATATTCCTCCGCCCAGGGACCGTGCCAGCCGCCAAAAAAGAAAATTGCCATAAAGCCGCCAAAGGTAAAGGCGTGCAGCAATTCTCCGGCATAGAACCAGCCAAACTTCATGCCGCTATACTCAATGTGATAACCAGAAACAATTTCCGATTCGCCTTCGTTCAGGTCAAACGGAGAACGCCCCAGTTCTGCAATGGCGCTAATGGCAAAGATGAGCGACCCCAGCGGGGAGAGCCAAAAAAACCAAACTCCATCCACCTGCGCCTGGGTAATCGCGTTCAGGCTCATCGAACCGACCAGAATAGTCGGCACGAGCAACATTGCCACCATCGGAATTTCAAACGAAATCATGGCAGCAACCTGACGAAACGCCCCCAACAGAGCATACTTGTTATTAGAAGACCACCCCGCCATAATGACGGAAAGAGTCCCCAACGCGCCCGCCGCAATGATATACAGGGCGGCAACGTTCAAATCCACCCCGTAAATGCGGGAAGCAATGGGCAAAACCGCCCAAAGGATAATAACCGAACCAGCGGAAAGAACCGGCGCAATGTTAAAAACCACCTTATCCGCCCCGTCCGGGGTAATATCTTCCTTAATAACCAGTTTGATAATGTCTGGAAAAGGCTGGAAGATGCCAAAAGGACCCACCCGGTTGGGACCCAAACGCCCCTGAAACCGCGCCACGACCTTGCGCTCAATCCACACCAGGAAGATATCCAACACCAGGGCGATGGTGATAAGAACCACAATGCCCAGCAACGTGACCAGCGTATTCGCCAACGGCTCTGCCATACCCCAGCCGCCGAACAGCGACATCAACCAGTCGTACAACACCTTAATCGGGTCTGTCCAAAAATTCATGGAACGCTCCTCATATAGACAATGAAAAGGCTGAAAGGACATCCTACTTCCCATCAGCCTTTTAATTTCTGGTCGAAAACTAAGCCCATTCCAACATTCCCTTGCGCCAGGTATAAAACAACCCCGCCAAAAGAATGAGGATGAAGATAATCCCCTCCACCAAAACAAACACAGGCAAGGCATTAAGAGACACCGCCCAGGGGAAAAGGAACACCGTTTCCACATCGAAAACCAAAAAAACCAGCGCAAAAACATAATACTGCGCCTTAAACTGCACCCAACTATCGCCAACCGTTTCCATACCGCACTCATAGGTGCTTTGCTTAATGGGGTTGGGTTTCTTGGGCGCAATAAACGCCGCTATTGCAAGCGGCGCAACGGGAATGAGCATCCCTATAAGGAGAAAAAGACCTATATATATCCAGGGATTTTGCATAAAAACTCCTTTGAAGTTTGGGGCATTTATCACAAAACGGGCAAAGAGATTTTATCATAGGGATTTTGGCGGCAAAACTTACCCATGTATGTTTTTGGGGTGATATTTGTCACGTATTTGATTTGCTTATAAGGAAAGATTGTGACAAACATCACAAATTATAAGAAGAAAAAAAGCGGGGCAAACGCCCCGCATCCTGCTCCCGCTTAGGCGGTTTTACGCCGCCGATTCCACAACCATTTAATCACATCCTCAAAAAAGGGCAGCCCAACCACAACCCCCAACGCCGAACCAGCCAACCCCAACATGCGTGCCGCATCTGCGCCCAAGCCAAAGAAGGTTTGGGTTTCAATTTCAATCACCTGCGCCGAAAGCGCCTGCCGACTCTCCGGGCTGCCGTCTTTTGGCACAAAGCGCAAGTAAAACCAAACCGTACCACGAGACTTACCCACCTCGCCAGAACGGATGCTCCAATAAAACAATACTTTCTGCCCCGGCAGCAGGGTCTCGCTCACAACACCGCTGGGGCTAACGTCCATCCCTGCCATATCCAACCGGGCTTCGGCGAGGACGTTATGGGTGGCGTATAGGTTGGGGATGATGACGACCTGCCCGGTGGTGGTGTTGCCGTTTATCCCTGCGGTGGGGGTCAGGTTGCCGAGCGAATCCACCTCCAGGGTGAGGCGCACAACATCTGCATCCCCTGCCCGCAAAACAGGAGGAAATTCCAGGGTGAGCATTCGCTCCTCCGGGATGGCAGGCGGCAGAATGACAGCCGGAGGCAGGGCGGTGGCTTCTGGCTGGGCTGGCGAGCGGGTCGGCTCCTCGGCAGAAGGGGCGGAGCCGCCGCAAGAGGTGAGCAGACCGATGAACAGGGCAGAGAGCGCCAATAAGCGCAAAATATGCAGGAGGGCGGGGGGTGTTTTCATGTTTTAGAGGGGAGAATGCTGCCAAACGGCGGGCAAGGAGGCAGCGGGGAAAGGCAGGCAACCTTGAGGGGCGGGCAGTTGCATTTCGGTGGGAAGAATCGGTTGGCGGCGAATTTCTCGCTGTGGCGGTGCAAATCCCCACAGGAGCAGGGCGAGAGAAAGGCAAAGGATAAAAAGGGCAAGGGTTGCTTGAACTGTTTTTCTCATAACTTCATTATACAGAATACGGGGCAAATGGGGCAAAATGGGCAAGGTATAATGCCAGGCATGTTTGAATTTACTCTCCATTCCAAAGAAGGGCAGGCGCGGACGGGCGTTTTTAGTACGCCGCACGGCGCTTTGCAAACCCCGGTTTTTGCCCCGGTTGGCACACAAGCAACAGTGAAGTTGCTGACCCCAGAGCATTTGCGCGGCATTGGTGCCTCGCTCGTGCTTTCCAACACCTATCATCTCTATTTGCGCCCCGGCGATGCCCTGGTGCGGGAGATGGGCGGTTTGCACGAGTTTATGCAGTGGCAGAACCCCATGCTGACCGATTCTGGCGGGTTTCAGGTCTTTTCTCTCTCGAATACACGCAAGGTAGACGAGGAGGGGGTGACGTTTAAGAGCCACATAGACGGCTCGATGCACCGTTTTACGCCAGAGCGTTCCATTGAAATTCAAAATAACCTGGGGGCGGATATTATTATGGCGTTTGATGAGTGCGCCGACCCTCACGATGAGGCTTACATCGTCAAGGCAATGGAGCGCACCCATCGCTGGGCAGAGCGTTCGCTCAAGGCGCATCGCCGCCCCGACCAGGCTTTGTTTGGGATTGTGCAGGGCGGGGTAAACCCAGGCTTGCGCGCCCGCTCGGCGGAGTTTATTGCCAGCCTGCCCTTCCCTGGCATTGCCATTGGCGGGCTTTCGGTGGGGGAAACCAAAGAGGAAATGCACCAAACCCTGGAGGTGGTCACTCCCCTTTTGCCGGAAGACAAGCCACGTTATCTGATGGGAGTTGGCACACCAGAAGATTTGATTAATGGGGTGCTGCGCGGGGTGGATATTTTTGATTGCGTCCTGCCCACCCGCCTGGCACGACATCATGCCGCTTTTTCGCCGGAGGGGCGTTTGAACTTGATGAATGCCTCGTTTGCGCGGGATAAGCGCCCCATTGATGAAACCTGCGACTGTTACACCTGCCGCACCTTTACACGCGGCTACCTGCGACATTTGATTGTGGCGAAGGAACTCCTCGCCGGAACGTTGATTTCCATTCACAACCTGAGGGCGCTCATCCGGCTGATGGAGCAAATTCGGGGGCTGATTGAGGCAGGCGTTTTTGAGAGTCAAGCCCCTCAACTGCTGGCGCAGTGGGGCAATAACGCCAAACGCCAGGCAAAGGACGAAAAAGCATGAACTTTTTACAGGCTGTCTTTTTGGGAGCCATTCAGGGGCTCACCGAATTTATTCCGGTTTCATCCACAGCGCACCTGCTCATCGGTCAGCAGGTGATGGGTTTGCCCGCCAGCGAGGCAACTTTTTCGTTTTTGGTCATTGTGCAGTGGGGGACTCTCGTTTCGCTGTTTGTGTTTTATTGGCAAGACCTCACCTCCATTGCCCTGGCAATGCTGCGCTTCCGCACCCCCAGCCCGGAAAGAGACCTGGGCTTTTACATCCTCCTGGCAACCCTGCCCGCCCTGCTCATTGGCTACCTGCTAAAGGACGTGGTGGAAATTCTCTTTCGGCAGCCGCTGTTGGAGGCGGCAATTCGCCTGCTGACCGCCGCCGTGCTGCTCGCCGCCGCCGAAAAGTTCGGCAGCCGCCAAAAAAGCCTGACGGCAATGACCTGGTGGGACGCGCTGATTGTGGGGCTTTTTCAGGTTGTGGCAGTTTTTCCGGGGGCTTCGCGCAGCGGAACAACCATCAGCGGCGGCATGTTGCGCGGGTTGGATAGGGCAAGCGCGGCGCGGTTCGCTTTTCTCATGTCGGTGCCGGTGCTGTTTGCGGCAGGCGCGTATGAACTGCTGGACGTGGCGCAAATGCCGGGCTTGGGCAGCTTTTTGCCGGGTTTGGCAGCCGGATTCATCAGCGCGGCAGTGGTCGGTTGGATTTCCATTCGATGGCTGGTGCATTACCTCAGTCATAATTCTTTGTACCACTTTGCCCTGTACTGCGCCGTCATGGGCGGGGTGTGCGGCGCTGCCTATTGGGTGGGAGGATGAAACCCGCCTGGCTCTGGATTCTGACCGCGCTGCTGACGGCTTGCCGCCCGCTGGAGGCTTCGCCTGCGCCCCCCAGCCTGCTTCCGTTTTACATCAGCCCGGCGGCGGAAAGGTGGCGGCAACCCGCCTACGATTGCGCAGCGGCGCAAGGGATTGCGCTGGAACAATCCAGCCCGGCAAAGGCGATTCTTCTCATCGGCTTGGGAGAGGTCGGTTCTCCCGCCTACCTCCTGGGCGAAGAGGAAATCTGGGTGGTGGGCGGGCAAAATGTGGGGGCGGTAGAAACGGCGGAAGAAGCGCAGGCTTTGCTTCAGTTTGGAGAAGAAGTTTGGGTGTTCGCCCCCGAAACAGATGTGCAGATTCTTTTTGAGCAGGGATTCATGCAGGGCGCTCCGTTAAGCAATGGGGCAAGGCTGGCGGCAAACCCGCAGGAGATGATTACCCATCTTTCCGCCACTGCCGAGGCAGTGGGGATTTTGCCGGGTTGGTGGCTGCAAGGAGCGGTGCAGAAGGTTTTTAGAGCGGTAACGGCTCCGGCGCTGGCACATGTTTCCGGTTCGCACCCGGCGGCGGAGGCGATTGTGGCTTGTTTACAGGCTGCGGGCGAGGATTAAAGCCCCCCAAGCAGGTTCTTCCTCTTTTTTCCAATCCAATTGAATTTGTCTTTGCTCCACTTCCCGCCGCAACAGGGCGGGGAGGATTTCGCCATGCAACAATACGCCGCCGGTGTAAGCAAGCGGAATGCTCCCCACAGGACGAATTTGGCGGTGAAGGCTTTGAAGCGCGTCTGCCAGGTCTTGGGAGGCTTGGCGCAGGATGGCGAGGGCGGCAGAATCGCCTGCGGCGGCGGCTTTTTCCACTTCTTCTGCCAGGGATGCAATTTGGACGCGGGGGTTGGCAGCCTGGTAAAGGTTGGGAATGAGTTGGGGCGGGGTTTGCAGTTGAAGGCGGGCGAGCAGCAAGTCGGTGAGAAGGGTGGGCTGGGCGCGTCCGTCATGGGCTTGGGCTGCGGCGCGTAAAGCGGCAGCGCCGAGGGCGAACCCGCTGCCTTCGTCCCCGAAGAGATAGCCCCAGCCCCCGGCGCGAATCAGGTCGCCGGTGAGGGTGCGCCCGTAGGCAATGGAGCCGGTTCCGCTGATGAGGGCGAGGGCTGCGCCTTGCGGGGCGGCGGCGGCAAGGAGGATTTCGGCATCCGTCAGGATTTGGATGTTTGCGCCGGGGTAGCGGGTTTGTGCCCAGGCGTAAAAGCGCAGGCGGTCTTCCGGGCGACCCGCGCCGGAAAGCCCCAAAACAGCCCGAAAAACTTCCGGCACGGGGGAGGCAAAGGCTTGCCGAATGGCTTCTTCCAGGGCGGCGCAGGCGACAGAGAAGCCAACCGCGTTAAGGTTGGATGAACCGGAAACGCCCCGCCCCAGCAGGTTGCCGTGTTGGTCTGCGAGCAGGGCGAGGGTTTTTGTCCCGCCGCCGTCTATGCCGAGGAGGAGTGTCATGGGCAGGGGTTAGTGGTCAGCGGGCATGCTGTCACTATGACTGCCCACTATCCACTGAAAGGGAAAGGGCTTTGCGGACGTAGCCGTTGGCTTGTTGCAGGCGGGTGCGGGCGGTGTGGGGGGGAATTTGGGCAAGGTGGGAGACGATGGCGGTTTTCACTTCTCCGGCGCAGGCTTCCAGCAGGTCTGCGGCTTGCGGCAAGGGTAAGCCGGTTGCCTGGGCAACGATTCGGCGGGCGCGTTCCCGCAGTTTGACGTTGGTGGGCTGCACGTCCACCATCAGATTGCCGTAGGTCTTGCCCAACTTAATCATGACCCCGGTGGAGAGCATGTTGAGAACGATTTTTTGGGCAGTTCCGGCTTTGAGGCGGGTGGAACCGGCGATGACTTCTGGACCGACCAGCGGGGCAATGACAACCTGGGCGGCTTCTTCCAGC
>DYNS01000034.1 GCA_020720965.1 Anaerolinea sp.
TGGCAACCAATCTTGAAAATCTTTCAATCCAAAAAATTCGAGAATTGATTGGTTTTCTCTCAAGCCTTCTTTGGCATCGTTCACGCGCAAGTCGAAATTTATCAACCATTTCTGAGGGATGAACCAATACCACGGATGAAATTCCTCCTCGCCCGTCCCCCACAACGCTTTTGAAGCAAGTTGGTCTTGCCCGATTTCCAAATCAGAAAAAGCGCCAAATTGGTCGAGATAAGAGAGATTTCCTGTAGTATCGAATGAATTATCTCCAGCGCGATTAACAATGATGATGTGTTTACAGTGCGAGAAACAACGCGCCAGATATGCCACATGGTCAGCATCGGTAAAAATTCCCTGGTCTTCAAAAAAATCGCGCAGCTCATTATCCACAATGAGAATATCGGTCTCGTCAAAAATCATCTTATCTTCCGATTGCCAGTATCCCTGCTTCCTGAAATCATCTTGACGTTCTAGCATCTTCTGAAAGACACTCCGGAATTCTTCAGGGGCGATGATGCTTATGTCTTCCTGGATGCCTGCTTGCATAATTTTTTGACGAAGTTCATCACGCTTTTGCTTTTCGTCATCCAGAATGCGGATTTGCAATGGTGTCATTTCTGCACACTCCTTTTTTTCTCTTCCCATTCAATACTAAAAGCTGTGGCAAAGCCATCTTCAGCCGGGACGAAACGGGCAAAACTGCCAATTTTGTCGCACAACAAACGGACGATGGTAAGCCCCAATCCCGTGCCTCCATAGCCAAGTCTCCTGCGGCTTGGGTCATCTTCAATACCTCGCTCGAATGGCTCAAACAACCTTTCAGCATCAGTCAAATCTACTCCTATGCCCGTGTCCTGCACCAGTAAGACGCGGCGATTATCTCGGATACGAGCAGAAATTGAGAGAATACGAACTGGTTCTCGGTACATCGCATTGAACGCATTTGAGAAAATGTTCTGGAAGATTGCGCCCCATTCTGCAAAAGAAGCTTCTGGAAGAAAAAGTTCGTTAGAAAGACCCGAAACATCCAGAGATACTCCCAGTGCCATGAAGGACATCTGCTCAAAAATACTTTTGACGACTTTTTTTGCACGATAACGCTCATGTTCGCGCATTGTATCGCCATTCATATAATCAAAAATCTGGTTGGTGGCGCGAGCTCGTTCTAGCCAATGTTCAAGAGAATTAGCCGCATCACCAATTTTCTCATCGAGCTCGGTGTTCCCGGTGGATAATCTCTTTAATCCCAAGATAATTTCACTCAATGCACCGAATTGCTTTTTTAATTCGTGCTGAATAGCCAGCGCCGAAATACCTGCCGTTGCCAATGGGGCAAGCATGGCAAGATTCTGCTGTTCTCTTTTTTGCTCAGTTTTTTCGATTTGCTTAACCGATACTTCAACATCCTTCAAGACTCTTTTCAAATCACGACGTGCTTCTGCGGGCATATTTGCTTCATGCCGAATGATGACATCCTCAATACGTCGAAGCGATTCGCTTGGCCGTTGAGTTTCGTTTGCTTGTGCATTTCTTTGCATAGCACGCCTGGCAGCATGATAGGCGTACAAATCGAGAGCATAACGAACGACGTATCGCAAGTCGTCATGTGCTTCACTCTCTTCCAAGCGGTCGCGAGCAGAAGAGATGCGCAAATTGGTCTCTTCGCCAGTATGAATTTGGACTTCGCCAATCATGCGGCGTAGTGTGGGCAAATAACGAAGTCGCTGTGGAACACTTTCAAAAGTCTTTTGAATCGGCTCCGGTAGTAATTTCGATAGAATAACCCTTTGCGAATGGTCAGCTTCGATTTTTAGCCAATCATTCTCAAACTCACCATAATACGGAAGACGAAACGGTCCATCATAGACATGAACTCCGGAAAATCTTTCAAGATATTCTCGCAAGTCACTTACGCTTATACCACGAGACTGTTTTCCTTCAGCTTTATATATTCGAATCTCGAACTCAGATTTTTTCAACCGCCTGGCTGGGTCTGGAGAATTCCCTTTATATTCCTTGTCTGCAATATCACCGAGAGAATATCGGTACTGATAAGTATCGGCTGTATTTTTGTTCAGAGGGTCGAGTTCAATGGCTATTTCGGCAACGCTGTTCTGGTAAACACCTTTTATTCTGGCAATTTGAGCGTTGAGTATGGCATCCAACTGATTTTGAAATTGCTGGAAAAGATTTTCCGCCCCACGAAAACGAATCTCGAATTGCTCCGCGAGCGGTAAAGATGCCATCTTCTTGCGAAACGGAGGTTGCAACCACCAAATTTCCTTTGCCAAATCTCGTAGAGATTTCTCTCCCCAATCTTGTTTTAACCCAGAGAGCCGCAACTCTGTACCATGCTCAAAAGGCGGTTTGTCGTTGTGGATTTCATAGGCGACCACTACCGATGATAAATCCTTTCGCCCCTTCTGTACCTGAATAGCGCTTTCCCAATCGATATAAGCCGATAGCCAAGTCCCGCCCCCCTCTTTGGGAACTGTTTTCATCTCAAATTGCCGAGCCAAAAATTGCACGGAGAGGCGTCCTATTCCTTTCGAACCAGTCATGCGGCGATTGAAGTATCTCGAATATCTCGTGTTTATTTTGTGAGTTGTGCCAACGCGCATCCAAAAATTTTGGAACTCTTCAAAGGTCATGCCGTGTCCATCGTCACGAGCGATAATTTCCCCTAGTCCATTATTCTCGACTCTTTTCCCCGGCTCTATAGTAAGTTCCGCAAAAGTAGCATCTGCGTCATAAGCATTCTTGACCATTTCCGCCAATGCTATTGATGGTTTGCCAACCAACAATTCACCCAATTCCTTGAGCAGTTGTGCGTCTACAGAGAAATTAACTATGGATTGATGCATATTTACTCACGTAGCCAGCCACGCTGTTTGTAAATGTGTAAACGAATGCTTTTAGCAATCATTCGTCCCAAAGCAACAGGAACTGCATTACCTATCATCTGTGCCAACTTGCTAACAGATGGTTTTTCATCCGTTGGGTCAAGAAATTTGTAATCGGGGGGGAAAGTTTGCAAAAGAGATGCTTCACGCATAGAAATAGCGCGATTTTGTTCAGGATGCCCAAAACGCCCATTTCCAAATCCATAGCACTGAGTAGTGATAGTTGGCGCGGGCTCGTCCCATAACATGCGACCATACACATTTTTGTAAGTGCTTCCGCTTTTTTTTGTATGACAAGGCGATAGCAGTTCTTCAGGCCAATCGTTCCAAGTTCCCCCCGGTTTTGAAGCTTGAATCCTTTTTAGATTTTTGGGGGATAAACTCATTGTTCTATGAACAGCATCACTTTCGTCTACCTCACCTGCGTCAAGCGAAGGCAGGCTTTCTATTGCATCACGCACGGTTCGGTAGGAACCTTGTAAATGGCTAGGTCTCAAGAATTTAACCTTGCCCCATTTAGACGCAATCAATATTAAGCGGTATCGATTTTGCGGGACCCCGTACATAGGAGCGTAAACGAACTGATTATGGGTTATGTCATATCCGTTTTTTTCCAACAACCTGTAAAAATCCCTAAATACACTGCCCGAATCGTATGTCTTAAGCCTCGGGACATTTTCCATGGTAACAAATTCAGGCTGAATGAACTCTACAAATTTCCCGAATTCGTAAAGCAATCCCCAGCTTTCATGCTGTTCTTTTATTCTTCTGTACGATGAAAATGGCTGGCAAGGCGCACATCCAGCCAAAATTTTCACATCGCTTTCCGGATACAAAGAATTGACTTTTTCCGCTGAAATCTCGCCTACTTTTTCGTTGATAAAACGCGCGCCTTTGTTATTCTCTTCATAGGCATACTTGAAAGATAAATCTGCTTCAACACCAGCAGCAACATGAAAGCCCTCGCATACAAAGCCATGAGAGAGCCCTCCCGCTCCTGCGAAAATATCTACAACGGTGCATTTGTCTACAGATTTCATTTTATAAAAATGGTCTCGAATTAACCCAAAAGCCCAACGAATTTTGGTTCGTCTCTTTATGGCAAGTGTAAATTTACAACTTATTGAAAATAAGATTATACGTCAAAAAATATCCGGGCTGATATTGAGTTTTCCCTTCTCCCTTCCCATCCTCTTCATCCACCCAGGCAACGTAAATATGCTGGGCTTCCTCCACTGCCTTTTCCAGGGGGGCATGGAACAACCTGTTGCGCCCCTGGTCGGGCATCCCTATCCGCCAAAGTTCCTCCTCCAGGCGGGTCAGGACGGGGGCAAAAGTCCTGGGGTTTTTGTATTCCAGCCCCAGAGGGCGGAGAGAAAGACGGTACCCGCCCTGCACCAGGTAAGCCAGCGCCTGCTCGGTCTCGGTCGGGTTGGGGGCAGAGCCTGCAATCACCTCCCGCAGGCGCATCTGGTGACAATAGAGCATGGCAAGGTTATACCAGATGGGTTTCTCGGCTTCGCTCTGGGGACCGTCCAGGGTCACGCCCAGCGAAAGATTGTACTCATAATATCGCTGCCAGGCTTCCTCGGGGGATGCCAGGTGACTGAGCAGGGGCGGCGCAAAGAGTTCTTCGTAGAGACCGGTCTTTAGCGTAATCTCATCGCTCATAGGTGGGTTTTCCTTTCGCAATCTCCAACATGGGGGATGCCGCCAATACGCGCAGGGCAAGCCGCACGGCGGCGCTATCCGACTCGCAGCCATACCGCTCCCGGAGGATGGCAATTGCCTTCAGGTCTCGCTCCTCATCCATGCGGATAAGCTTCTTCGCTCCCATTTTAGTCATTTTCGGCCTCTTCGGGATTGTGGGAAGTCTCGCCCTTCTCGCGCCAGCCCCTCATCGCATAGTATTCTTCATACAGGTCGGAGATGGCAGCGCGGCGCTCTGCCATCTGTGCGGAAAAGGAGTTGGGGTCTTCCTCCTCTTCCTCTTCTTCAGAGACCTCGGCGGGCAGAAAAGCCCACTCGTTGCGATAGATTTCCCAAGCCTGCCAAAAGGCTTGCGCAGGCGTAAAGGTGGAGCCTTTGGCGGTCTCCACGTAACTCAGCACGGCTTCGGTCGTCTGTGCGGCGGCTGACTCAATCCGCTCTTCCAGAATTCCAGCCTCCGCCAGGCGCTTCGTCATACCCGGCAGATACTTGGACCAGTGGCGGCGAATATCCGCCTTCAGGGTGGTCAGGGGGTTGTCGGAAATATCTAGGTCACTCATGGCGCTCTCCTTTTGTTTGAGGGTGATACAGAAAGCATATCATAACGATATACACTCTTGCAAGATACAATTTTGTCAGGCGGCATCGCTCATCACCTGCTGCCCTTGCTTTCGTTCCAGTTCCCGCAGCAGGGCATCAATCCCAGCCGCCCGCTTGCGCAGGGCATCCAACTGCTCCCGGTGTTCAAAGTCCCCGCCAATTGCCTTCACTTCCTCCAGGTCGCGCTGCAATTTCGCCAGGTTCTCGGTTTCGCTTTGCCTTCTCTTTTCCGGGATGCCCAGGGCGCGGCGGAGCCTTGCCAGGTTTGCGCCCTTCTCCCCTTCCACAAAGGTTCTGCCCAAGTCGCTGGCAGTGGGAATGAGTTGGGCTTCTTCCTCCGTGATTTTGAGATAAAAGGAAACCTGGCCTCCCACCATCCTCGGCGGTTTGGCAAGCAGGGCAAAACCCAGGTACTCCCCCACTTCCTGCAGCGTGCCGCCGGGGTCGGGGGTCTTCATCAGGTCGCTCTCCAGGGCGGCAAGGTGTTCCCCTGCGTTGTCCTTCTCGTCCAGGTTGGCATTGCGCACCCGAAGGGAGAAAGCCCCATTGCGTTTGAAGCGTTCGGTTTTGCCTTGCAGGGCTGTTTTGGCGGTCTCTGCCATTTCCAGCGATTCGGCGGTCGCGCCCGGCTGCCGGGCATCCTCGGCGGTCTTTTTCGCCCAGGCTTTCATCTTTTCGATGTCCTCCCGAATCTTTTCTTCCCTCTGCGCCTCCACCCCATAGGCGAGTTGGATTGCCTCGATGGACGCGCCCGCCCTGCGGATTTTGTCCTGCGCCTCCTCAATGGCGCGGGGCAGGCTGCTGAGTTTGGTATGCACCTGGTGATTCTTCTGCTTCCAGGCGGTCTCCAGGGCGGTGAGTTTGCGCAGTTCGGCATCCACCGCCACCTTCTCAATCACTGCCGGGTTGCCGGTAGCCAGGGCTTTCATCTCGGCATAGGACAGCGCCATCGCGTCCACGTCTTCCACGCTGCGGGCGCTCAAGTCCCGGTTCATCACCTGGGCAATGAAGCGGGCTTTCCGCTCCAGCAGCTGCCAGTTATAGACATCGAAGGACTCTTCGGTCAGGTAACGGTACACGCCCACTTCGGCATTCAGGTTGCCCTGGCGCAGTATGCGCCCCTCGCGCTGTTCCACATCCCTGGGTCTCCAGGGCGCGTCCAGGTGATGCAGGGCAGCCAGGCGGCGCTGGGCATTGGTTCCCGCGCCCATCGTTTCGGTGGAGCCTATCAGCACCCGCACCTCTCCGGCATTGACCCGCCGGAATAACTCGAATTTGTCTTCGTCTTTCTTGTAATCCTGCATGAAGGCGATTTCCTCCGGCTTCACGCCCCGCGCCACCAGTTTGCGCTTGATGTCTGCATACAGGTTGAAGCCTTCGTTGTTGGGGGTGCCGAGGTCGCAGAAAATCATCTGCGCCATGTTCTGGGTTCCCTCCTCGCCCGGTACGGTGACACCGGTCGTGCGCAGATAGACGTTGAAGACATTCTCCACCGCCTTATTGAGTTTGCTGTGGGGGTCGTCCGCCGCCAAAGGGTCAATCAGGCGCATGTCCAATGCTGCCTTGCGCCCATCCGAGGTGATTTTGAGCATGTTGTCTTCCCGCGGGCTGACGTTGGGCAGGTTTTCTGCCCGCGCCACCAGCGATTGAATGTACCCCTTCAGTTCTTCGGAAGCCGAAACCGCCACACCCCGCTGGCGGCGGTTCCCTTCTTCGTCTTCTTCGATTTTGGGGCGGCGCAGGTTGAGGGCATCCGGGTCCACCTGCACATCCGCGAAGCGCATGAAGAGGCGCTTCAGTTCCGGGACGTTGTTGAATTGGGCGAAGCGCGATTTGGTCTGGTAGCCGCCGCCGGAGGGTTTCATCTCGATGCTCGTCACCACATCCCCAAACTGACTCGCCCAACTATCGAAGTGAGCCAGCCCCAGCCCTTTCAGGTGGTCGTAGTCCAGGAAACGCTGCATGTTATACATCTCGCTCACCGAGTTGGCTATGGGGGTGCCGGTGGCAAACACGGCGCTCTGGTCATCGCCGTATTTCTGTCTCATCACCCGCATTTTCATAAACAAGTCCTGGGCGCGTTTGCTTGCAACCCCTTTCACCCCCGCCAGGCGGGTGCGCCGGGTGGGGAAGTCCAGGTTTTTGAAGAGGTCTGCTTCATCCACGAATAACTGGTCCACCCCCAGTTCATCCCAGGTGATGGTGTTGTCTTTGCTTTCGCGGGCGCTCATGATAAGTTCCTGAAGTTTGGCTTCCTCCCTTGCCAGTTTCTTTTCCAGTTCCTTCACGGTGAGTTTGTCGTCTTCCGCCCTCGCCGCTTCCAGGGCTTCCCGCAGGCCGCCAATCTGTTCCCGGACGAATTCCTGTTCGCTTTCCGACTTTACCGGGAGTTTTTCCAGGGCGGAGTGGGTGACGATGACGGCATCCCAGTCCCCGGTGGCGATGCGGCTCATCGTCAGGCTGCGCTTTTTGGCAGAAACGTCCTCGGCGGAGAGGGCGAGTATCCGGGCTGCCGGGTACATGCGATAAAAATCGGCGCTGTATTGTTCCAGCATGTGATTGGGGATGACGTGCATCGGTTTCTTGCGCATCCCTGTCCGGCGCAGTTCCATGCTGCCGCCAATCATCGAGAAGGTCTTGCCTGCCCCCACGATGTGCGCCAGCAGGGTGTTCTCTCCCCGGCTGATGCGCCATATCGAATCCTTTTGGTGGGGGCGCAGTTCCGGCATGTTAGCGCCCATCCCAGGCAGGGTCAGGTGAGAGCCGTCATAGCGGCGCGGCACCTCTGCGTTATAGAGTTCGTTGTAGGAGCGCACCAGCCGCCCGGTGCGTTCCTCGCTGGAGGTGAATATCCATTTTTCAAACTCTGCCTTAATCTTGGCCTGCATCTCCCTTGCGGCGATGGTTGCCCCCTGGTTCACCACCCGCCTTTCCCCGCCATCGGCATCGTACACGGTGTCGTATACGGTTGGTTCGGTGCCATTCAGCGCCGATTCCAGCAGGGTCAGGGCATCCACCTCCCCGGTACCCCAGGTTTGCCGGGCAATTGCGGAGTTTCTATCGTATTTTCTCCAGCGGTTTTCGGTGTTGGGATTGACCTTCCATTCCGCCAGGGTGGGAATGAAACTGACCTTGAAGTCTGCCTTCAGCAGGCTGCGGGCGAATTCGGCAATGTCTTCGGTGGGTATCCAGGGGCTGCCCAGGGGCGCTTTGATTTCGGCGGCTTCCAGGTCTCGCGGCTTCACATTTTGGAGGGCATCCACGTTTCGCCGGTAGCGGGGCTGCAGGGCGGCGGCGGCTTCGGCTTCCGCCAACTTCTGCCGCACATTCCCGGAGAGATATTCTTCCGCGCTCTGCCAGACCCCGCCGGGTGTTTCAAAGACATAGCCCTCATCCTGCAAGGTTTTCTGCAGGCGAGCCACCGAGAGACCGGTGAGCTGCTCCATCCGGTTCCAGTCTATCATCCCCGTTTCGTTCAGTGTCACCCGCAGGGCATCCTGGGGGGTATCCGCTTTTTCAACGGCTTTGCTGATGGAGATAACCCGTTTTTGGAAGATGGCTTCCTTGCTGGCTGTGTTTTTCTCGGAGTCGTAGTCGCGTTCCAGCGCCATCAGGAAGGGCAGGTTCGGGTCGCCGGAGAAGGCGCGTTGGTTGGCGCGGCTGTTCACCGGTCCATATTCCTGCACGAAGTCATCGTAGACCTGGTTGAGCGAGGCCTGGGCTTCCGCCAGCAAACTGTCTTCGGCTTCTTCCACGTTGCGCTTGAGAACGGTTCTTGCCGCCTGGTTGAGCGCCACCATGCCGCGTATGCGCCGCACTTCCAGGGGTTCTTTGCCGTCTTTGGTTGCCTGTCCGTTTTTCTCGTGCGGGACCATCACCCCGTTTTCCAGGCGATAGACTCCGTCCGTATCCACCAGGTACTGCCCCTCCGCCATGCCCGCCTCGGGGAGTATCCGTTTGGTCTGGACCGGGCGGTTGCGAGGACAGCGCGGGTTGTTGCAGCTGCCGTCCTTATCCAGAAAACTGCCGCAGGAGGCACAGCGCCCTTGCGGGGAGGCAAGTTCTCCCTGGGGCAGGCGGCTGATTGCATCGTTCAGGGCATCCGCCAGGTCGCGCCCATCGCTTTCCAGGGTGGCTTCGTTTCTGGAGTACATCGAGCCGCCCAGGGTCATCTTCCCCAGCATCATTTCCGGGTGGTCGGTATAGTAACGGTTGACCCGGATTTCCTCCCCATTCGCCGCTGCCATCGTTTCGGTGTCCACCCAGGAGGAGTCTTTGGCGGGTTCACCGGGTAGGCGTTTTCTCAGGAACAGGATGTCGGTGGTGACTTCGGTTCCGGCGTTTTCCTTGAAGGCGGTGTTGGGAAGGCGTATCGCGCCCACCAGGTCTGCCTGTTCCGAGAGGTATTGGCGGATGGAGGGGTCTTTGCCGTCCATGGTGTAGCGGGAGGTGATGAAGGCTACCGTGCCGCCCGGCTTTACTTTATCCAGGGATTTGGCGAAGAAGAAGTTGTGTATGGCGCGGCTGAGGAAGCGCCTCGCCCCCAGAAAGTCTTTATCGACTACTGGGAAGTTGCCAAAGGGGACGTTGGAGATGGCCAGGTCGAAGTAGTCGTTGGGCAGGTTGACATCCTGGAAGCCTGCATTGCGGACATCCGCGTTTTGGTACAGGTGTTGGGCGATGCGGGCGGTGAAGGAATCCAGTTCCACTGCCACCCGTTTGGAGCCTTTGTATTCTTCCGGCATCAGCCCGAAGAAGTGACCGATGCCGCTGGCAGGTTCCAGGATGTTGCCGGTGTGGGCATCGAAGCCCATGTGTTTGAGGGCCTCCCACATGGCGCGGATGACGGTGGGGCTGGTGTAGTGGGCGTTGACGGTGCTGCGGGAGGCGGCGTTCCATTCTTCTTCACTGAGTAGGGCTTTCAGTTCCCGGTATTCGTCCTGGAATTCGGGTTTTCTTTCCCAGGCGTTTTTGGGGTTGTACCATTCGTTGCGGCGGTCGAAGACCCCGGAGAGACCACCCCAACCCACAAACTTGACCAGTACCGCCTGCTCCTGGGGGGTCGCCTGGCGGTTTTCTTCTTCCAGTTTCTTGACCAGTTTTATCGCTTCGATGTTGGCGCGGGCTTTGGCTTTGGGGCTGCCCTTGCCGATTTCATCGGAGTCCGCAATGTGATAGTCGTTCCCGGTGGGCTGGGCATCCAGCACACCTGCCTCCATCCCGGCGAGGTCGTCTTCTGCGGCGGGGAGCGCTGCATCCGGCTGTATCGCAAGGTCGTCTTCCGTGACCGCAGCGGCATCCGTCTGGGAGGGACATTGGGGGTTATTGCAGCTGCCATCCTTGTCCAGGAATGCGCCGCAGCGGTCGCAGCGCCCGGACCCGGCATTGTCCTCCAGGGGCGCATCCGCCGTCCCCGTCCCGGCGAGGTCGTCTGCTGCTGCCTGGGCTTCGGGCGGGAAGTTGGGGGTGTAGAGGGTTGCCTGATAGCCGTCCACTTCAACATAAGACTGCCCTCCGGTTCCCCGGAAGGCGGTATCCACCTGAATCCCTTGCGCGGTGGGGTACACATAGCGGGGTTTGCCATCGTATCGGGATGCCCTGGATGCCGCGACAATCGCATCTGCCTGCGAACCTTTGTGGTATGAGGGTTTTGCGGTTGGCTCTCCCGCCTCGCTTTCTGGAATTTGAATGGTGTTTCCTTTGCGATGTCTGGCAGCGGCATCCGGGGCGGCAGTTGGTTGTTCCCCGCTCTGGATGCCCGGCGTTTGGGGCGTTTGGGAGGTCTTTCCTTTGTGATGTCTGGCAGCGGCATCCGGGGCGGCAGCTGGTTGTTCTCCGCTCTGGATACCCGGCGTTTGGGAGGCTCCTCCTCCCTGCCAGGCGACCACATTGGATTTGGCGGTTATGCCAAGCCCCTTGATGGGTACGCCACCTGCGGAAACATACTCGGAATATTGAATCGTCCCATCCGGGAGAATCGATTCCAGGGTGACATCCTTTTCCTTGCCGTTTATCCGTACCCGGATGGTCGCCTTGGGCAGGGCATCGTTTGCCTGATAGTTGGCGGGGCGCACGTTGGTTTTCTTGAAACGGGAGCCATGAGGGGGCCAGCCGCCTGGCTCGTGCTGCTTTTTGCCGTGCAGTACACAGCGCGGGTTGTTACAAACCGGGTTGTCGGTTGCCATAAAGCGCCCGCAGCGCGAACAGCGCGGGACATGCTTCCACACCGGAAAGCGTTCCACCTGCGCCTTCTGGTCGCCCTCCCCGGCACCGGCGAGGGCGAGACCGGGTTTTGCCTGCCCTCCGATGACTTCCTTGCGTTCTGCCGGGACATTCGCCGCAAAATAGCCCGTGTTTTTGAGATGGTCGTACACGGCGGCATACCCCACCTGGGCATCCCTGCGGGGCAGTCCGGTGGCGGAATGGGTGGGCGGTTTGATACCCGCTTTTTGCATATCCGCAAAGAGCAGGCGGGTTTTGGCTTCGGCTTGTTTTTGCTCCATCCCGTTTATCCCGGTGCGGTTCCGGGCTGCCTGAAACAGGGCATCCAACCCTTTGGGGTCCTGGTCGCCGTCCACCGCCTTTACATGCTCAAAATACTTGTCTCTGTGGTTATCGCAGGACATTCTTCTCTCCTATCGGGCGGCTGGGAAAAGACCTTGCAGGTTGCACAGGGTATCCCGCAGGCTCTCGGTTGCTCCGCCCAGGCTGAAGGGCAGTTCGCTCTGCTGCACCGGGATGGTGGTCTGAAGTTCCCCGGCGGGAATGAGACTGGTTGCCAGTAACCAGGCATTCGGCTGCACTTCCTCGGTGAGGATGCCCACCACCAGCCAGGAGAGGGCGAGACGCAGAGGCAGATTGACAGGGTGGACTTCATTGGGCGGGTAGGGGACTTCAATGATGGGCAGTTCAGTGTTTGTTGCGGTCCACATCCGGGCGGGAACGGTTTCATCCACGAATTGCATGTAGCCCCAGACGGTCTCGCCCTCCATCGCTCCCTGGGCGGTGGTGAGACGCACCCGTTGAGTCCAGGCAGACCGGAACCACCAATGGGTGACATCCGGGAAACTCTCTGCGAAAGCCAGGTGATAAAAATACTGGTAGGCGGAGGAATACTGGTGGGCTGCCTGAGCCACGCGCACACCGTTTTCCCATAGGTTGACTTGTCCGGGCTGCCACTCAATGCCGCTGCCCAATCGTTTCAGATACACATGCCCTGGGGCGAGACGTTCTTTCATGTTGTTGTTTTCCTTTTCTCCATACCGGTCATCGAATACTTTTGAACATGGATGCAATTCTTTGGGCTACTTTCTGGGGCAGGTCGCTCAATCGCTGGATGCTTGTCCAGTTGCCGCGCCCGCCGTACAGGTCGTCCAGTGTTCGGGCATCCTCTTCCTTTGGCGTATCCCCGAGGTAAACGCCGAAGGCGAGGATGCCCTGCTGCCTTGCCTTTGCCAGCATCGCTGCCGCCTCGTGACTGTCCGATGCCATTCCGTCTGAGAGACAGACGTAGAGGCGGTTTTTCTCCGGGCGGGAGAGCAATGCCGAGGTAGCCAACCCGATGGTGTCCTTCATCCTGGTTCCGCCGAGGTCGCCTTCTGCCAGAGACCAGGCACGCGGGTCTGCCCCGTTTTCGTCCATGCTTTTGATATGGGCGGTGGAGGAGCCGAAGGCACGCACTTCATAGGGGGCATCCAGCATGGCAAAGGTGTCGCCCATCGTCATCACGGAATCGTAAAGGGCGGAATTTTTGATATGTTCCTCCATGGATTGAGACATATCCACTGCGAGGGAGACGGTGAAGGAAGTTTCCGGGGCATCCTTGACGCGGGTGTAGATGTCGGACTGCCCTTTGTAGGCGTTCACCAGTTGGCGGCGGTCCAGCCGCCCCTCGGATTGTCTGCGCAGCCTCTGCTCGGCTTGCTCCCGAATGGCTTTGAGGGGCTTCGCCATGAGCAGGGCGGTCTTTTTGTGTTCATCCCGGCGTTGTAACAATCTCTCCGGGAGAGTCTGTTCTCTCGGCACATAGACAGTGGCGGTCTCGCGTTCCCCGGTGACGGGATGGCGATAGGACTGGGAGAGATAGCCGTCACTTTGCAGTTTTTTATGCAGCGGTTTTCCAATCTTGTCTGCACGGTTGCGCTCCTTCATCCCGCGTTCCAGGGTGGTGGCGGATTCGGTTTCGATTTGGGAGGCAACCCGGTCTACCAGGCTGTCGTCATCGAGGTATTCCCAGTTCTCCTGCCCGTCTTCGGAGTCAGAATCGCCGCCGGTGTCATCATCCCCGCCCGAAGAACGGGACCCGCCGCCGGTGTTGTCGTCATCGTCATCC
>DYNS01000035.1 GCA_020720965.1 Anaerolinea sp.
CGGCGGTGACGAAGTGAAGCACGGCGACCTGGATAGTTCCCTCGTCAACCCCTCCTTCGAGTTGGACGTTCACATGTCCGCCGAAGGGCAAAACTTCACCTGCACCACCTGCCACATGACCGCTGACCACCAAATTGTCGGCAGCCGCTACAGCATGGACCCGGAACAATGGAAAGGCTGCGAAAGCTGCCATGGCGAAGCCCCGCACCAACTCGCCTCCCTCAACCAACACAGCCAGAAACTCGCCTGCCAAACCTGCCACATCCCAGAATACGCTCGCGGTGGCATCCCCACCAAAATGACCTGGGACTGGTCTAAAGCCGGTGAACTGGTGGATGGCAAACCGGTCGTCCGCAAAGACGACACCGGACACGTCATCTATGACGGGCAAAAAGGCGAATTCACCGTGCAGGAAGATGTCATCCCGGAATACGTCTGGTTCAACGGTCAGGTGGAATACACCCTGGCAGGCGACAAAATTGACCCGACCGGGGTAGTAAACATCAACAAATTCCTCGGCGACATCAACGACCCCAACGCCAAAATCTGGCCCGTCAAACCCTTCCACGCCGTGCAACCCTACGACTCCGGCAACGACATCCTCGCCGTGCCGCACCTGTTCGGCAAAGACGAATTTGCTTACTGGGGCAACTACGACTGGAACAAAGCCATCACCTTCGGCATGGAATACACTGGTCTGCCCTACAGCGGCGAATATGACTTTGTAGAATCGGTGATGTATTGGCCCATTACCCACATGGTCGCCCCCGCAAGCGAAGCCGTCACCTGCCGCGAATGCCACACCGAAGAAGAAAGCCGCCTGGACTTTGCCGCCCTCGGCTACAGCGAAGCAGACGTAACCCGCCTGACGAACTTCCCCCCTGTTACGATGGTCGAAGTCAGCGCCCCCTTGCAATCTGCCCCGGAAAGCTGCGTAAACTGCCATGAAGGTCAACACACCGAATGGGCAAAAAGCACGCACGGAACCGAAGGTGTGGGCTGCGTATCCTGTCACTTGCTCACCGGCGAAGGCGAACATCCCGCTGTACCCTTCAGCGTGGAAAAAACCGCCGAAACCTGCGGCTCCTGCCACATTCAGGAATACGAAGAAATGCAGCAGAGCAAGCACGGCGAAGCCGGTATGACCTGCAACGCCTGCCATAACCCCCACTCGCAAGAACTGATGACAGTGGACGGCAACAGCACCGCTTGCGTAAACTGCCACAAAGAACAGGCAGACCCCGCCGCAGCCCAGGGCATTCACGCCTCCCACCTCAACGCCGCAGACATGGACTGCAAGAGCTGCCACATCAACGAAGAACACGGGCACTCCTTCGGAGTCAGCCTTACAACCTGCACCACTTGCCACGAAGAAGGCGTTCCCGCTGAAACCACCGCACAACCGGTAGAAACAGCCGTTGAAGAAGCCAAACCCACCGGAATTCAACTCCCGGCATGGACAACCTGGCTCGCAGCACTTCTGATAGGCACATTGGCGGGTTGGGGCATCTTTGGACGAGAACCGGGTGGTTCTTCCTCCAAGAAGTAGCCAGCAACCTGGAGAAAATTCTATGAACACTCAACAAACACAACCAACCCCGGAACAAAACAACACCTCCCGCCGCGACTTTCTCAAAGTCGCGGGCGGGTTGGCGGGGGCGGCAGGGCTGGCGCAATTCTTTAGCCTGCAAACCCTGGCTGTCCGAGATGCCTCCTCCGGCGGGCATGGTGAGGGACCCCAATGGGGCATGTTGGTAGACATCGACTTGTGCATCGGGTGCAACTACTGCACCTATGCCTGCCAGGCAGTAAACAACCTGGCAGAAGACATGCGCTACAACGTAGTAACCACCGAAACCACCGAAAGCGGCGCAGAATTCTTCCTCTCCCGCCCCTGTATGCACTGCGAAGAAGCTCCCTGCGTTCACGTTTGCCCGGTAGGAGCCACCTACCACCGCCCGGATGGCATCGTCACCATGGACTACGACCTCTGCATCGGCTGCCGTTACTGCCAGGTCGCCTGCCCCTACGACGTGCGCGTCTTCAACTGGAGCGACCCGGTGGCAGATAGCCCCCGCTCGCCCAACTTTGGCGTGCAAGAAGTCCCCAACCGCCCGCGCGGCGTAATGGAAAAATGCACCTTCTGCGAACATCGCATCGATGCCGGCACCGAGCGCGGTCTTACCCCTGGCGTAGATGAAGCCGCTACCCCGGCGTGCGTAGTCGCATGCCCCACCGGTGCCCGCGTCTTCGGCGACCTGAAGGACGAACACAGCCCCATCTCCGTTGCCCTGCACGAAGCCAAAGTATCCCTGCGCCTGCGAGAAGACCTTAGCACCTCGCCCCGCGTTTACTACATTCCCCCCGCCAACATGGCAGAGGAAGGATAATGATGAACGCCCATATTCATATTCCAAAACTGCGCCTGGGCAAAACAGAAATAGACGTTTTCCCCTACTGGCTGGGGCTTCTCGCCGCCGGGATAGCCTTTGGGCTATATGGTGCCTTCATCGTCCTAAGAGACGGTCTGCAAGTCACCGGTCTTAGCAACCAGGTTCCCTGGGGCTTGTGGATTTCGGTAGACCTTTCCTCCATCTCCCTGGGCGGTAGCGCCTTCCTCTTTGGGGTCATCGTCTACCTTCTGCGAGTCAAACGTTTTGAAGCCATTGGCAAACTGGCAGTCTTGCTCGGCTTTTTAGGATACTCCACCGCAGGCATGGTACTTCTCTTTGACCTCGGTCAGCCCCTGCGGTTTTGGCACCCCGTTGTCTTCTGGCAACCCCACTCCCTCCTGTGGGAAGTGACCATGTGCGTTGTCCTGTACCTCAACGTTCTCCTCGCGGAACTGCTTCCCGTTATCCTGGAGCATCCCATCTTCCACGAGCACCCCTGGCTGACCAAATTCCCCATTTTGGGAAAACTCTTCAACCTTTTGCACAAACTCGCCCACTGGCTCCACTCCTTCGGACCTGTCCTCGCCATTGCGGGTCTTACCCTCTCCCTTCTGCACCAGGCATCCTTGGGTGCAACCTACTCGGTTTTGGCAGGGCGAGGCATGTGGTTCAACCAAAGCGCCCCGGTGCAGTTTGTCATCTCCGCCATGGGCGGCGGCACAGCCCTGCTCTTCTTCATGGGCGTTATTGTCTTCCGCGTCATGCGCCCCGGACAGGTCAAAGACGAAAGCCTGTACGATGTTGCCCGTCTGGCTGGCGGCACGACCCTGCTCTTCATCTACCTCCGCATGTGGGACTGGGCAGTTGCCAACTACTACAGTTTTGACCGACTGGTAGATATGCAAACCAAAGCCCTCGACACCGTAGCGCCCTTCTCCGCTTCCTTCTGGTTTGGGCAAGTCCTCCTGCCCCTCATTGGCGCCTCGGTTTTGCTGGCGGCTGGCAAGGTAAAGAACTTCAAGGTTCTCATGCTCTCAGCCCTGCTGGTTGTTTTCTCCACCGTCCTTCTGCGCTGGAACTATAACTTTGCCGGGCTTATCGCCTCCATCACCTACGACCCCTTCACCCCCGACATCCGCATCAACAACTACGCCCCCACCATCATCGAGTTTGCGGTTGCCACCCTGGTTATCTCTTACTGGCTCCTCATGTTCACCCTTGCCGCCCGCTTTTTACCATTTAGCGCACACAACGAACACCACTAACCTTTAGCTGGATTTTTACCGGAGGAAGATTCCCATGACGACCAACCCCGCATCCATCTTCGACCTGCAAGCCGAACTTTGCGCGGCGATGTCTAACCCGGTGCGCATCAAAATCGTGCATCTGCTTCGAGAAGGACCATTGCGCGTCAACGCCATTGCCGAGATATTGGAAGTAAGCCAACCAACCGTCTCCCGCAACCTCAACGTCCTTCGCAATGTGGGAATCCTCACCTCCACCCGGCAGGGAACCGACATCATCTACCAGGTTGCCAACCCGAAAATCGTCAACATCTGCGAGATGATGCGAACCGTCCTCGCCGAGAGAGAGAACCATCGTTCTGAGATTCTCAATCAGTTACAAGAATAATCTCAGGTTTTGTAGAACTTCAAGAACAGGGGCAGCTGCCCCTGTTTTTGTTTTGCCCATTTTTTGTAAAAATATAAGCACAGGCGATACTTTCTTATCAAATAAATTGATAAACGCAGTGACTTAAGTCACTATAAATACACAAGATTTTGTGTAAAAATAACCCTGTTGTTGCAAAATGTTGCAATTTGATGTGTTTATGGAAACTCTCCTCACCCTCAAGCAAGTCCAAGATATTCTGCAAGTGGACCGCACCACCATTCACCGCATGTTGAAAGATGGACGCCTTGCGGGCGTAAAGGTGGGCGGTCAGTGGCGTTTTTCGCGTCAGCAGATAGAAGCCCTTACCCAGGGCGCTGTTTGCGAAGAGGAAGAGTGGGGCGAGGAAATTCTGCCCGTGTACTGCGTGCAACGGATGCAGGATGTCTTTGCCGAAATCGCCGGGGTTGGTGCAGTTGTCACTGACTTGCAGGGTGCGCCCCTCACCCACATGAGCAACCGCTGCGCCTTCTGCGCCCTCGTCCAATCCAGCCCCAGCGGGCATGCCGCCTGTCAGCAATCCTGGCAAGAGATGGGCATGATGCCCCGGCATAGTGAGCGAGCAGGCTTTTTGCAGTGCCATGCTGGGTTGCAGTACGCCCGTGCTCACATCTCCGTAGAAGACACCCCCATCGCCATCATCGTCAGCGGGCAGTTTCACGCCAGCCCGGCAGACCAGGCAGATTTTGAAGAAAACCTGCCCCAACTTGCTGCCCGGCACAACCTGCCCCTGCAAGCCCTGCAAGCCGCCGCTCAAAACGTTTCGCTGCTTAGCCCCAAATACCAGGGGCAAATTTCGGAATGGCTACAAAAAATGGCAGCCACCTTCTCCGATGTCAGCAGTGAGCGAGCGCACCTTTTGGGGCGATTGCGACAGATTGCGGAAATCACCTTAGATGTTGAAGGAGGCACCTTATCAAAACTGGCTCGCTAATTTTCGTCCCTGGCAAATTGGAGCGGTACGCCTGACCGCCTCCCATTATGTGAACCCTCATTGAAGGAGAATGCTATGCCCGAAGAAACCATTTATCAAAGCATGAAGCGCAAAGGCGTTTCGCGCCGCGACTTTCTTAAACTGAGCGGCTTATTTGCAATGGCGCTCGGTTTTGAGAAGCTGCCCCCCATCGAAGAAAGCGGTCTGCCTACCACTCTGGATGTAAAGCCCAAAGTGGTGGAACCCATCGTCAAGGCGATGGAATCCAAACCGCGCCTGCCCGTCATCTGGTTGGAATTTCAGGATTGCACCGGATGCTCTGAAGCCCTCACCCGCTCCAACTCACCCACCCTCTCCAGCCTGGTGCTGAATACCCTCACCATTGAGCACCACGAAGCGCTTTCCGCCGCCGCTGGCTTTCAGGTGGAAGAAGCCAAACAGCAGGCAATGAAAAAATACGCCGGGCAATACATCCTGGTCGTAGAAGGCTCCATCCCGCTGGCAAACGAAGGGCAATACTGCGTCATTGGCGGGCGCACAGCGTTGGATATTCTTAAAGAAGCGGCAGCAGGCGCGGCAGCCATCATCGCCACCGGCTCTTGCGCTTCTTTTGGCGGTTTACCCAAAGCCAAGCCCAACCCCACCGATGCCAAAGGCGTGTGGGAACTGATTACCGACAAACCGGTCATCAACATCCCCGGCTGCCCGGCTATCCCGGAAGTTACCACCGGCATCATCGCTCATTACGCCCTCTTCGGCAGCCTGCCGGAACTGGACGGTTTACACCGCCCCAAAGCCTTCTACGGCGTAACCGTTCACGACCGCTGCCTGCGCCGCCCCTTCTACGAAGCCGGCAAATTCGCCCTCTCGTTTGACGATGAAGGCGCCAAAAAAGGCTACTGCCTCTATAAACTCGGCTGCAAAGGTCCCACCACCTACAACTCTTGCGCCACCATCAAGTGGGATGCGGGTCTGTCCTTCCCCATCCAATCCGGGCATCCCTGCCTGGGCTGCTCCGAACCCAACTTCTGGGACGGTGGCGGGTTCTATCAGGGTCAATCTGCCCCGTTGGAACGCCCCGAAGTCACCGCTGTTGGCGCGGCTGTGGCAGTGGGCGCGGCGCTCGGCGCGGGCGTGGCAGTTGCCAATCGAAATCAGAAAAAGGCGGCAGAAGCCCCCAAAGGAGGTTCTAAATGAACTGGCAAGAGATTCTCGAATTTTCTCGCGGTCCCATGTTCTACGGGGCGCTGCTGTTCTTCCTGGCTGGGATGGCGTACCGCTTGTTTGCCGTTATCAGCCTGGGGTGGAGTAAAGACCTGGCAAAACCGCGCGGCAGTAAGGGCGCGGGGGTTGTCAAATCCTTCCTGCGCGGTGGAATCATCTTCCCCTTCTTCCCGCGTGAGAAGAGTGCCTACGCCAACAACCCCATTGTGTACATTGCGGGCGGTCTGTTTCATCTGAGCCTGTTTGTCGTGGTCGTGCTTGGCACCGCCCACATGCTGGTTTGGAAAAGCCTGGTCGGCATTGGGTGGCCCACTCTGCCCCTGCCGATTGTGGACTGGATGGCGGCGGTTGGCATTATTGCGATGGTTGCCCTCATTGTGAACCGCGCTGTTCACCCGGTAATGAAACTGCTGACGGGTCCCGCTGAAGTGATGAGTTGGCTGTTCGTCTTTTTGCCCATGCTCACGGGCTACATGATGACCCATCACATGTTTTTCCCTTACGAGGTGCTGTACAGCCTGCACATGATTTCCATCAACGTGATGCTGGTCTGGATTCCGCTCAGCCGCATCTCCCACTTCATGTTCTACTTCTTCTCCCGAACCCAACACGGGGTGGAGTGGGGCAAACGCAACGCGATGCCCTAGGAGGTTGAGATGGCTCTTGAATCGACTATGAATTTATTTGTGAAGAAAACCGGCGGCGAAATTGCCAGCCAGTTAGAAGCCTGCACCCGCTGCGGCATGTGCGCCGAAGCCTGCCCCTATTACCTTGCCACCGGCAAACCGGAATACACCCCCATTTGGAAGGTGGAACCGCTGCGGAAAGCCTACGAGCAACGCTTCACCATTGTGGGCAAGATTAAACTCGCCCTGGGTGTGGAAAAACCCCTGACGGATGCCGACCTGAAAGAGTGGAGCAAAGCCGACTTTGAAGCCTGCTCCGTCTGCGGCAAATGTAGTGCCGTCTGCCCGATGGGTATCGAAATCAGTTCCCTCATCGCCACCGCCCGCGCCGGAATCACCGCCGCCGGGTTTGCCCCCGCCGGTTTGGTGGAAAAAGCCGAAACCCAACAGCGCACCGGCTCCCCCAACGGGGCAGGCGAAAAAGAATTTGCCGATTGGTACGCCGCCCTGGAAGCCGAAACCGGCATCAAAGCCCCGGTGGACGTAAAAGGCGCCGATATGCTGGTCGTCTTTACCAGCCTGGAAATTGGCTCCAAAAAGAAGAACCTCTACGACCTGGCGCGGATTTTGAACGCCGCCGGCATTAAGTGGACGGTGAGCCTGAAAGCCCGCGATGCCTTCAACATGGGTTCCATCATCGGCAACCCCAAACTGCAAAAAGAACTGGCTGGCAAAATCCTCAGCACCGCCAAAGAACTCGGCGTAAAGCAATTGCTCGTCACCGAGTGCGGACATGGCTTTACCACCCTGCGCGATGCCGTGCCGAATGTCTTCGGCGAGGAACTGCCTTTCTTCGTCACCCACATTGCGGAACTGTTGCCGAACCTGATTCGGGAAGGCAAAATCAAGGTCAAAGAAGGCTACTTCGCCAACGGTCACACCTACACCTTCCACGACTCTTGCAAAATTCAACGTCAAGGCGGCATCTTTGACGAACCGCGCTACGCCCTCAAACTGCTGGCTGGCGACACCTTCAAAGAAATGCTCCCCAACCGAGAAGAAGCCCTGTGTTGCGGCGGCGGCGGCGGTATGCGCTCCATCCCCGAAGCCAATGAAAACCGCATGGCAGCCTTCAAACTCAAGTTGGAACAAGTGGAACGAGTCGGCGCGGATGTGGTCGTCAGCACCTGCGACAATTGCCAGTTGCAACTGAAGGACGGCTTCAAACACTACAATCGCCCCATCGAAGTCAAAGGTCTGATTGAAATGGTGGCGGATAGCCTGGTTCGGTAACTGGCTTACCCCTAGAAGGAGAATAAAAACTTATGGCACAACGCATTGTGGTTGACCCCATTACCCGTATCGAAGGACACCTCCGCATTGAAGCCGAACTGGACGAGGCGAACAAAATTAAAAACGCCTACTCCTCCGGCACAATGGTTCGCGGCATCGAAATCATCCTGCAAGGACGTGACCCCCGGGATGCCTGGGCATTTGCCCAACGCACCTGCGGCGTTTGTACCACTGTCCACTCTTACGCCTCCATCCGCTCGGTGGAAGATGCCCTCAAAATCCAAATCCCCAAAGCGGCAAACCTCATCCGCAACCTGATGATTGCCCAGCAATATGTCCACGACCATGTGATGCACTTCTATCACCTGCACGCGCTGGACTGGGTGGATGTCGTCAACGCCATCCAAGCCGACCCGGCAGAGACCTCCCGCATTCAGCAGAGCATCTCTCCCTGGGGCAATTCCTCCCCCGGTTACTTCAAGGATGTGCAGAACAAGGTCAAAGCGATTGTGGATAGCGGTCAGCTTTCCATCTTTGCCAACGCCTATTGGGGCCACCCCGCTTACAAACTGCCCCCGGAAATTAACCTGCTGGCAACCGCCCACTATCTCGAAGCCCTGGACGCGCAGCGCACCTTCACCAAAATTCACACCATCTTTGGCGGCAAGAACCCGCACCCCAACTTCCTGGTAGGCGGCGTGCCCTTCCCCATCGACCTGAACAGCGATACCGCCCTCAACGCCGAGCGCCTGTCCATCATCAAAGACAGCATAGACCGCATGATTCAGTTCGTAGACCAGGTCTACATCCCCGACCTGATGGCAATTGCCCCTTACTACTTGGATTACGCCGGAATCGGCGAAGGCTTGGGCAACTTCCTCACCTGGGGCGAATTCCCGGACACCGACAACAACGACACCTCCAAATTCCTTGTCCCGCGTGCCATCATCACCGGGCGCGACCTCAGCAACCTGCAAGTTGCCGACCCCCGCGACTTTGACAAGATGAAGGAATTTGCCACCCACTCTTGGTACGAGCAAACCGTCGGCGATAAGGAAGGCTTGCACCCCTGGAAGGGCGAAACCAAATTCAACTACACTGGACCCAAACCGCCCTACGAACACTTGGAAGTGGAGCAAAAATATTCCTGGCTCAAAGCCCCCCGCTGGGCAGAAGTGCCAATGGAAGTTGGACCCCTCGCCCGTGTCCTGGTCATGTACGCCAGCGGTCACAAACAGACCCAAGACCTCACCAACTACGTTCTCAAGACCCTCGGCGCTCCCGTGGAAGCTGTCTTCTCCACCCTCGGGCGCACGGCGGCACGCGGCATCGAGACCAAAGTCTTTGCAGACTACATGCTCCAGACCTTCAACGACCTGGTCGCCACCATCAAAGCCGGAGACACCAAAACCTTCAACAACGAAAAATGGGAACCGACCTCCTGGCCCTCCCACGCCGAAGGCTTTGGCTACAACGAAGCCCCACGCGGCGCTCTCGGTCACTGGTGCGTTATCGACAACGGCAAAATCAGCAACTACCAGATGGTCGTCCCGACCACCTGGAACGCCTCGCCTCGCGACCACAAAGAGCAGGCTGGCGCCTATGAAATGTCGCTGGTTGGCACACCCCTTGCCAAACCCAACGAACCGTTGGAAATCCTCCGCACCATTCACTCCTTTGACCCCTGCATGGCTTGCGCCATCCACATGGTTGACGTAGACGGCAACGAAGTCGGCGAAGTCGCTACCGGCTTGAGCGTCTCGGTCAAATAAACTTCTGTGTAAAAGAAGCAGCCCAAGAGCGAGGCTGGCGGGCTGCTTCTCTTTTATCCACCACCCTTCATATATCTACATATAAGGAAATTTGAAATGGAACCTGTATCCCTTCTCGTTGGTCTCGTTCTTGGCATAGTCCTCACCGGCGTAGCCGTTGTGGTAATGATGCCCAAAATGATGATTAAAGTCTACCCCAGCAAATACGGTGTAGATGAAACCGCCGCCGCCGTAGAAAAAGCCGCCCTGGACAAAAACTGGAAAGTGCCGAAAATTTACGACATCCAAAAAACCCTTGCGGATGCCGGTCACAAAGACATGACCCCCCTCAAAATCGTCAGCATCTGCCAGCCGCACCACGCCTACAACATCCTCAAACCCAACGACCGCGATAAAATGGTGTCAGCCATTATGCCTTGCCGTGTGGGCGTATTCCAGGGCAATGACGGCAAAACCTACATCGCCGAAATGAACATGGGGCTGATGAGCAGCCTCTTCGGCGGCAACATCGCCAAAGTCATGGGCGTTGTCGCCAAAGAAGAAGCCGAAATGATTGAGCCGCTAATTGCGAAGTAAGTCTTTGTTGTAACTTATTCTGTTCAAGGTGTCACTTTTTATTGATTCAAACATCTATAAATGGAAAATTGAAAACCATTATCAGTAAAGAGAGGACACCTTGAACAGTCACCGTCCATCCATCATTAAAACATTTGCACCCAGCTGGTTTGCCGCCGTTATGGGGACTGCTGTTATCAGCATTGCGGCATTTTCTTTTCAACAACACTTGCCCTTTGCCCGACCTTTGCAACTTTTTTTTCTGTTTGCTGCGGTCTTGTTTTTCTTGCTCATTGCCGTTCCCTGGGTCTTGCGCTGGTTACTTCACTTTGAAGATGCCTGGCGTGATTTGAATCATCCCGTCTCTTCCGCTTTTTTCCCAACCATGCCCATTTCCCTCTTGCTCCTGGGGATTGCGCTGGAAAAAACCGGCGAGTCGCTCATCGCTGAGTCTGTATTATGGGTGATTTTACAAATCCTTTGGGTGCTAGGCACAGCCGGAATTTTGTTCTTCGCCCTTTTCATCATTAACATCTTCTTTCATAAAGCGGAAATTGACTGGGAATCATCCACGCTTGGATGGCTTATCCCTCCCGTTTCGGCGCTACTGGTGCCGGTGCTTGGCTCCAGCCTCAGCCAGCATTTTTACGGCACAACCTGGGGCGAGATGAACCTGCTAGTAAGCCTTATGTTTACGGGGATGGGAGGCTTACTCTTCATTTTTGTCATGTCCGTTGTATTTGCCCGTTATATCTTTTACGCTCTCCCACCTGCTCATCTCTCACCAACCATGTGGGTTGGCATTGCGCCCACTTCCATTTTGACCATTGTCGTTTTCAAACTCGTCAAACCCGTTTCTCTTTATTTTCAGGCAGACCCGCAGGTAGAGGCAGCGCTCACCTTTCTTTCCCAACCAGCAGGGGTTATTCTATGGGGTTTCGCTTTTTTCTGGTTTTTGCTTGCCATCATCGTGACCTTCGGCGTACACAAAAAATCTGAACTGCCTTTTGCCATTAGTTGGTGGGCGTTCATCTTCCCTGTGGGTGCGTTTACAGTGGCAACCGGCGTTCTTTACCAGGCAGTTACTTACCCATTCATCCTGTGGGTGGGGTTAGGGGCATTTACCTTCCTCCTGGCACTTTGGGTATTTGTCACCTGGCACACCCTACTGGGCGTTCTTCGCGGTACAATCTTCGCACCACATTCCCCAAAAAAGGTAGAACCATGACAGTCCCTTTCCGTAAAATTGTGATGGGTTTAGGCAATACCCTCAACAAAGATGAAGGCTTGGGCGTACACGCCCTTGCATTGTTGGAAAAACGCCTCGCCGGACGCGCCTCCCAAATCGAATTTTTGGATGGCGGCGCTCTGGGCTTAAACCTCCTGCCCTGGGTGGAAGAAGCCACCCACCTCCTCGTGCTGGATTCAATGGTCTCGCGCTTTTCCCTCCCCGGCAGCGTGCTGGAACTAGACCGGGACGAAATCCCGCTCTACCGCAACGTCAAAATGTCTGACCACCAAATCACCTTTCAGGAAGTCCTCGGTCTGGCAAAATTCCGCGACCTCTTCCCTCCCCACCTCCACCTTGTCGGCGCCCAACCGGTAGATATGTCCATCGGCTACGGAATCAGCCCGGAGATAGAAAAAGTAATGCCAGAAATTTTGCAACGTGCCGAGCGTGTGCTAAACGAATGGGGGCTGTTAGACTAATGCACGAATTACCCGTCACCGAAAGCATCCTAGAAATCAGCCTGCGGGCAGCCCAAGCCCAAAACGCCCGCCGTATCAGCGATATTTACCTCAAAATTGGGCAATGGTCCACCATCGTAGATGACTCCATCCAATTTTATTGGGACACCCTCAGCGAAGGTACCCTCGCTCAGGGCGCGACTCTGCACTTCGAGCGTATTCCCACCCTGTTACTCTGCCTGGATTGCGCTCATTCCTACCATCCCACCGGTGAGCAGCTTCTCTGCCCTCAATGCGGCAGCGCTCGTCTCCATGTTCATCAGGGCGAGGAATTTCAGGTAGAATCCATCGAAATCGAAACGGACGAAAGCCCGTAAAAAAACTAAAGGTAAAGAAAATGAGCCAAACTATCACCGTAGTCGAAAAAATCCTCTCCGCCAACGACCGCCTCGCGGAGCAGAACCGCGCCAAAATTGAAGAAGCCGGCGTTTATTCCATCAACATCATGGCATCCCCCGGTGCGGGTAAAACCAGCGTCATCCTAAAAACCATCGAAGCCCTCAAACCGGAAATGCAAATCGGCGTAGTGGAAGGCGACACCGCCCCCGTAACCATTGATGCAGACAAAGTGATGGATGCCGGTATGCCCGCCGTGCAAATTAACACAGGCGGCGAATGTCACCTGGACGCGATTATGCTTCAGGGAGCCCTCAACACCCTGCCCCTCGACACCCTGGACGTGATGATTGTGGAAAATGTGGGCAACCTCATCTGTCCTGCCAACTTCAAACTGGGCACGCACGTCAATGTCCTCATCGCCTCCGTGCCAGAAGGGGACGACAAACCCTACAAATACCCTGGCATGTATCGCGGCGTGCAAGCCGTCATCCTGAACAAAACCGACCTGCTGCCCTACATCAAATTCAACATGGACTACTTCCGCAAAGGCGTGGAAGCCCTCAACCCCGGTCTGGCATTCTTCCCCCTCTCCTGCGTCACCGGAGAAGGCTTTGATGCCTGGATTGCCTGGCTAAAAGAGCAAGCCGCAAAATAAAGAAAATAACTCACTAAAAAGGAGCGTGAATCATGTGTTTAGGAGTACCGGGAAAAATTGTATCCATCGAGGAGAAAAACGGCTTGCTCATGGGCAAAGTAGATTTTGGCGCCGGAGTCACCCGTGAAGTTTGCCTTGCCTACGTCCCCGAAGCCGAAGTAGGCAACTATACCGTAGTCCACGTCGGTTTTGCTCTCAACTTGCTGGATGAAGAGGAAGCCTTGCAATCCCTGCAAGCCCTTAAGGAAGTGGTAGATATTGAAGAAGAACTAGGTATCGGCTACGGCGGCGAG
>DYNS01000638.1 GCA_020720965.1 Anaerolinea sp.
TGCCAGGGAGAGCCCATAACCATCCGGCATAGCCTGTCGCCAGTTGTAGCCCCGCCGCAGGTTGGTGATGTATGCACCGACCAGCACGGCCGCCAGGGCAAGGAATCCCGAATACAAGACCCCATGCCAGGGGGTGAAAAACGTTTCAACTTCAAACTGGTGATGCGCCCAGGCGTCCAGGTGTACGCCGCCAACCATCCAAAGCCCCAGCAGGATAATTACCCAGTCAAAACGCGGACTGCTCTGTAGATGAGTTTGAACGCCTGAAGAGGCGAATTTATACTCGATTACACCTGTCATCTTAGCCATTTATCTCTCTCTCAACGCTTAATTTGTTTTCAGTATATTCATAATCGAGCTGCAAAGCATCGGCGGAATTGCGATATTTGTGCTAAGTAAAATCACTTAATTGGGGGAGTGCCATAGCCGTGTCGGACGGCCCAAAGGGCAGCTTCGGTGCGGGAGCCGACGCCAAGCTTGGCGAAGATGTTGCGCAGATGCGCCTCTACCGTCCGGACACTGAGGATCAACTCTTGGGCGATGTCTTTGTTGGTATGCCCACGGGCCAGCAATTTGAGCACCTCTGATTCGCGCTCGCTCAGCGGCTCTGACCTGCCCTGGCTGGCGGGAAGACCTTGAGCCAACGCCACCAGGCTCTGTACGGCAACCTCCGGGGGCAAGACCAGCTCCCCCCTGCTAGCAGCGATGATGGCGCGCGCCAGATCCCCTACCGAAGCATCCCGCGAGATGAAGCCGGTCGCTCCAGCCTGCAAAAGCGGCAGGATGGTGGAAAATTCATAGGATTGAACCAGGAACAACAAACCGCATTGCGGTGCAAATTCTCGAAGCTGCCGGGCAATTTCGGGCTGAGGAACAGGCAGGTCAATCAGGATAGTGTTTGCCCCCTCCGAGCGGCTGAGGGTTGTGATTTGAGATAGATCCGTCAAACTTCCTGAAATGAGGATGCCCGGCTGGCTGGAGAGCAGGGCGCGCCAGGCTTCCCGTTGGAGAGCGTGAG
>DYNS01000639.1 GCA_020720965.1 Anaerolinea sp.
ACGCGGAACGCCTGGCGCAACTGTGCCGGCTGATCCTGGCGGCCCCGCCCTCCCCCACGCCGGAAGACGTGGCCGAACTCGACGCCCTCATGGTCCGCTTGTGCGAACTCGAACCGTGGCTGGCCGGATACCTTCCGGAAATGCAGTCCGCCCGGCGAAGCATGGCCCCGGCGAACGTGGCTCAAAGCCTGGCCTGTTTTCGGCAGTACGTCCGCGAAGCGGAAGCGCGGCGCGGCGCTGTGTTGGGGGCGGGGGATGGGAAGCCTTCCGCGCTGGAAAAAACGGCCGATACGCGAGAGAACGCCCGGCAGGAAAGAGAGCAGGCGACGGGGCCGCCCCTGGCTTCTGAACTTCGCCACCGCCACCAAACCGCAACGAAAGGAAAATGAAATGACCGTACCCGACTTGAACGAGATCACATGCACCGCGCATGACACCGCTGCGGAACTGCTGAACGATGGCCTTGATTTTTTGCAGGCATTCATTGAATGCAACGGCCTGGAAACCCTGCCCGCATCGCACGCCCTTTTGATTGCTGGCTTTGCCCTGGTGAAGCAACGCGAAGCGCACTATGAAGAGCAGCGTATTGAGCGGCTTGGATCGCAAGCATTCAGTGAGTCGGGCGACCCGACAGGCATACAGCAGGCGCGTGATTACGACTGGCTAAAATACTTGGTTGAAATGGCCTGCCCCAACATGGGCGAAGCGGAGCGCCGCGAAACGATGGCAAGAATCACGCGGCTTGCTGGGGTTTGAGGTTGCCCAGGGGGGGATCAAAAGTCCCCCGCCCACCCATCCTAGACCGTGCCCTTACCTTTCTTTGTGAGCCCGCGAATTAGATAGGGGGGGTATCGAATGCAGGTGCGGCCGATGCCCAGCATTCGCGGTTTGCAGTAACACCCGCAGTAACAGTCAAAGCATAAAAACGCGAAACCCTTTATCCATAAGGCCTGGCGTGTTGTATTAAAGTGACGCCGCCCCACCAATATTGAAACCCCAACCGTTCTCGGT
>DYNS01000328.1 GCA_020720965.1 Anaerolinea sp.
CACCTGCGCCCGCTTCGCCACCCCCGCCCCGCCCCAACCTGCTGCAAACCCTCACCAGCGAAGCCAGCGTAAAAATAGCCCTATACCTGGGCGCTTTCTTCGTCATCGCCGCCGCTCTCATCCTGGCTGCCCTGGTCGCCATCCTGCGCCTGCCCATTTTGGCAGGCGCAGCCATTTCGTTTGGCGTAACCGCTCTCTTCCTCAAGAAGCGCCTGCCCCAACCCAGTTTCATCCTTTGGCTGGTTGGCTCCGCCCTGGCGCTCATCTCCGCCGGGGTTCTTGCCGACCTGATAGGCGCAGTGAACCGGGCAGAAACCGCCTACTGGTCTTTTATCCTGCTCCTCGCCAGTGTGGGATGGGCGTTTAGCGCCTGGTTTTACCGCTCCCGCCTGTTTGCGTTAGCGGCATTTGGCGCATTCGCCCTTTCCTCCTGGTTCGCGGCAGACATCTTCAACCCCGAAGCGGATTTTTACCTCTTCACGTTAAGCGCGGCGGGCATTGCCGGGCTTGCCTGGGCATGGGCATTGCGGCGCATATTGGGCGACTCGTTTTACAAACCGGTCTTTTTTGCGGTACAAACCTACCAATTTTTCACCGTTACCGCTTTCATCCTCACCCTCACCGCCGCCCTGTTTGCCAAAGACTCGCAGGCATGGTGGCTCTTTAGCGCCTTCTCCACGCTTAACTTTGCGCTCTTTTACCTGCTCAGCGATTTTCTCAGCCCCTTTGCGCCTTTCCGATTTTTGAGCGCCGCCGCCCTTACCCCAACCTTGTGGCTGGCTTTGCAAGAGACTTCCCTGCCCGCTACCGGTTTCGCCCTCGCCTGGACAGGCTGGGGAACCCTACTCGCCCTCAGCGCCGAAATTCTGCGCCGAATCAAACTTCCGCGCCTGAGCGGATACGTCACCCCGCTCACCCTGGGGGCGGTCTACGCCCTCTTCAGCGGGGCGATTCTCGCCATTGTGGAAAAAGAAACCGTCTTGCAGGTTGGGCTTTTTGCGGTGGCAGGGAGTCTGCTTTTGGCGCTTCACCTCGTTCAGCGGCGGTGGTGGGTTTGGCTCTTCTCGCTGGCGGCTTTGCTCGGCGCGTATTTTTCGGCTTGGGAACTTCCCGCCCTGCAACAATGGGATTGGAACGGGTTTTACCCCATGCTGGCAGCCTGCGCCGCCCTCAGCCTTTTCGATTGGCTGCTGCCAGGGGACGGCAAAGCGCACCCCGCATGGCGCTCCCCGCTGCGATTTTGGCTCTCGGCGCTGGGGGCAGTTCTCAGCCTGGGGACGCTGATGGAAGGCGTGCAAGACCCCACTCTGGGCGCACACATTTTGGGCGGGCTGGCGCTTTTGGGCGGAATTTCCGCTTTGCGTTTTCAATCGCCCCGCATGGGGATTTTGCTCACTGGCTACACGCCACTAACGGTTCTTTATGGGCTACGCGCCAACGGTCAGGCAGATGCCTGGCTGCCCGTTTTGGCGGGTTTGGCGGCAACCTACTACCTGACCGGTTTCGCCCTGGCAAGGTTCAAACCGCAGGGCTGGTCACTGCTCTTGCGCCGCAGCGGATTAAGCCTGGTGGCGGTGTTGCTCTTTGCCGCCCTGTTGGAAGAACGCGCCTGGGCGGGCTGGATTGCCGGAGCAGGACTGCTCTTCTTCGTCATGGAAGCCTTTGGGCATAGCCCCTGGCTGGAACTGGCTCTTTATCCCCTGGCATGGCTGGCGCTGGGGCTTATCCTGCGCGGAAGCGATGCTTTTGGGGCGCAAACCCTCACCGGCATCAGCGTCCTTACCCTGGGTACGGAGACTCTTTTTGCCAAACTGAGCCGCTCTCCACGCCCCTGGGCGGCGATTTTGCTCTTTCTGAGCGGCTTGCTGACCTTTGGCAGCGTGGCGCTCATCCTCGCCACTGAAGAAAGCCTGAGCCGCGCCCTGTTGTTTGGGCTTTTGGCGGTAGGCTTTTGGGGTGTGGCGCACCTGCGGCGTGCCCCAAAAGTCGGCTATCTGTGGTTTTTCTTTCTGGCGTTCACCCTCTTCTTTGGGCTGGATGCCGCCGGGCAGGAAAAATGGCTTGCGCCCTTTACAGCGCTCTTCCTGGCGGTTTATGCCCTTGCCTGGCTGCCCTACCCAAGCGGTTGGGAGAAAATCCGGCGCTTTAGCGGGTTGGCGCTTGCCACCCTCACCGCCCTTTCCGCCCCGCTGGAAAACTCCGGGCTGGCTGGCAGCGTCCCGGTCAGCATGGCAGCCACCCTGTGGGCAGTGGAAGCCTTTCGGCGGAGGAATGTCTGGCTGGGTTTCCCCGCCAATGCCCTGTATCTCATGGCGTATTTTATGATTCTGCTGACGCTGGAAGTGAAAGAGCCGCAGTTCTATTCCGTAGGCGCGGCGGTGTTGGGGATGCTGATGCACTATCTTTTGCTGAGAACCGGCAGCAAGGCGGGCGCGTTTTTTACGGGTATGGCTTCGCAGCTGGTCTTACTCAGCACAACTTATATCCAAATGGCGGCAAACAACGACCTGGCATTTTTTGCGGCTCTGTTTTTGCAATCGCTGGTTGTACTGGTGTACGGGCTGGTCATCCGCTCGCGCAGCCTGGTTTTTACCCCCCTCCTTTTCGTTGTGTTGGGTGTTGTTACGGTTGTCTTTAGCGTGCTAAAGGGAATTGCCACCGTGCTTCTCATTGGCTGCACCGGCGTTCTTTTTCTCCTACTGGGGATTGTGGCAATTGTCCTGCGCGAGAGATTGGCAAACCTGCGCCAAAAACTGAGCGACTGGCAAGCCTAAGCCGTCTCGAACCAAAACTCCACGCACAGCCCGCCGCCTTGCCGGTTGCGGGCTGTTATTTTTCCATCCTGGGCTTCAATCAGTTGGCGGGCAATGGCAAGCCCCAAGCCTGCCCCGCCCAAAGCGCGGGAGCGGGATTTTTCGGCGCGCCAGAAGCGGTCGAAGAGATGCGGCAAGTCGGCATCGGATACGCCTGCGCCGTTATCCTGCACCGAAAGCCAAACCCGACCCTGCGCCTGCCGAACCGTTACCCAAACATTTCCGCCCTCCGGGGTGTAGCGCAGGGCATTGCCCACCAGGTTCTGAATCACCTGCTCGGTGCGCTGACCATCCAACAGGGGCATGGCGGCGGCTGGGGCAGTCTCCAGGCTGAGGGCAATGCCTTTTTCCTGCGCCTGGGCGCGGAACAAGCCCACCACATGCCCGGCAAGCAGGTTCAGGTCGGTGGGACGGCGCTCCAACGGCAATTGACGGGTTTCTGCCAGGGTGAGGAGGCGCAGGTCTTCCACCAGTCTTTCCAACAGGAAGGTTTCTTCCAGGGCGGGTAGGATGTGCGCCTGGTCGGGGGGGTAAATTCCGTCCACAATGCCTTCCAGCCGCCCGCGCATGACGGTAAGGGGGGGGCGAAGTTCGTGAGCGATTTCTGCCAGCAGGTTGCGGCGTTC
>DYNS01000329.1 GCA_020720965.1 Anaerolinea sp.
GAAGAAGCCGCTGCCATCCTTAGCGCCTACCATGCTCCCGAACCTGCCCGCGCCCTGCCCTCCGCTCCTCAGCCTGTCATCCTGCTCCGGGAAGAACCCGACCGCCCCCAACCCCGCCTGGACCGCCTCACCGGCGGTGGCATGACCACCGTCATCGGTCGCCTGCGCCCCGACCCGCTTTTCCACCTCAAATTTGTCGTCCTCTCCCATAACACCATCCGGGGCGCGGCAGGCGGCTCCATCTACAACGCCGAACTGCTCGTACAGGAAGGTTTACTCGGCTAAAGCAAAATCCCCCGCCCGAAAGGGCGGGGGATTTTTAGAGGCGACGATGGGATTCGAACCCATGAATAAGGGTTTTGCAGACCCTTGCCTTACCACTTGGCGACGTCGCCACTTTGGGCGTTTATTGCATACTGCGGATTGAAGATGGAAGACTACAGGGCGTGTTCTGCACTCTTCAATCTGCAATCCGCAGTTTACAGTGAGCGGGCGATGGGATTCGAACCCACGGCCTTCTCCTTGGCAAGGAGACGTTCTACCACTGAACTACACCCGCGTTTTCGGCTTTTTGTTGCACCAGCCGAGAGTGCCGAGAGACAGAATCGAACTGACGACACCGCGATTTTCAGTCGCGTGCTCTACCAACTGAGCTATCTCGGCAGAGAGTGTTTCTGTTTGTTAAGCGAGCAGTATTTTACCCAGCCTTCATCATCTTGTCAAGAACTTTTTTCGTAACCGCCAGGGCGAGTCTTGACAGCCAAAATTCACTCTGATACACTTCGGGCGTTTACGGCATGTGTGTTCTCTTTGCAGGCGGTAATCCCTCACCTGAGTAGAACGATGCGCTCAGGTGTTTTTTATCTCCCAGAAGGCTGCACCTGCCCCATCCATTTCATCCGTTTTGTCGTAAGGAGTAAAGTAACATGAGCGAACGCGTTATCGGCACCGTAAAGTGGTTCAACAGCAGCAAAGGCTACGGCTTCCTCCAGCGTGATGGCGGACCCGATGTCTTTGTCCACTTTTCTGCCATTCAAATGGGCGGCTATCGCGCCCTCACCGAAGGTCAGAAAGTCGAATTTGTCATCGAACAAGGTCCCAAAGGTCTACAAGCCGCAGATGTAAAACCCCTCTAACATACACTCTTATAACAACCCGTCCCCCGCCCTCTGCGGGGGATTTTTATTCTCTCAGACGCAAAACCAAGTCGGTTAGCAGCAGGGCGGTGAGGGCGCTGAGGCTTGCCATGCCTGTATTCAGGTAGCCGACTGCCCCAAAATGCCAGCCCAACAGCCAGCCCAGGGTGTCTCCCAGCCAGAAACCGCCCCAGGATGCCAGCAGATAGGTTCCAAACTGACGTAGTGAACCGCTGCGTATGAGATGAAACAGGGCGGCAAAGGAGGTGGAGAGGAGAAATCCGAGCAGGATGCTGGGGAGTGGCATGGTTTTCCTATACCGGGCGGATGATTCCGCCGCCGAGAACAGATTCTCCCTCGTAAAAAACCGCCGCCTGCCCAGGGGTGATGTCCCGCTGAGGGGCATCGAACTGCACCTGCGCTTGTCTCCCGTCTGCGGAGGGGATGACCAGCCCTGGGGCTTGCTGGGCGGTGTAGCGGGTTTTGATGTGGGCGCGGAAGGCTCCGCCGGGGGGGGGCGAGCCTGCCAGCCAGTTGATTTCGGTTGCCGTCAGGTTGCGGCTGCCCAAAGATTCGGCGGAGCCTACGACCAGGGCATTTTGCCCGGCTTGCTTTGCCAGCACATACAGGGGGACGGGGGAGGCGATGCCTAAGCCTTTGCGCTGACCGATGGTGTAGTTTGCCAGCCCTTCGTGCCTGCCAATTTCTTTGCCGGTTTCGTCCAGGATGGGTCCGGGTTGCAGGGTTTGGGGGGCGTTGCGGCGCAGGAAGTTCCGGTAGTCTTCTCCGGCGAGGAAGCATAAATCCTGACTATCTGGTCTTTGGGCAACGGAAAGCCCAAGCCGGGCGGCTATGGCGCGGATTTCGGTTTTGGGGTATTCGCCGATGGGGAAGAGCGCCTGCGCCAACTTTTGCTGGGTTAGGACGTGCAGCACATAACTTTGGTCTTTGGCGGGGTCTATGCCGCGCAGGAGTTCGTAGGTTCCGTTGGGGGTTTGGCGTTTGCGGACGTAATGCCCGGTTGCCATGTAGTCTGCACCGATGGCGATGGCGTGTTGAAAGAGGTATTCCCAGCGGATTTGGCGGTTGCAGAGCAGGCAGGGGTTGGGGGTTTCGGCGCGGGCGTAGGATTCTAAAAAGTATTGGACGACTGTGTTGCGAAAGAGTTCTTTGGCATCTATGACGTGAAAGGGAATGCCCAACCGGGCGGCGACTCGCCGGGCTTGGGCCATGGAGTCTGGGGTGCAGCAGCGGTTGGAGTCTTCTTTGCCGGGTTCACTCCATAGGCGTAACATCATGCCGCTGACCTGGTAGCCTTGTTCTTGCAGGAGAGCGGCGGCGACTGATGAATCTACCCCGCCGGACATGGCGATGACGACTTTTTTCATAGGGCGCTGAGTTTGCGGGCTTGCTGGACGAGGCGGGGCAGGGCTTGCAGGAAGGTTGTTACTTCTTGCCGGGTGGTGTGGATGCCGAGGGTGACGCGCAGTGAGCCGGTTTGCCAGGCGGAAGGCAGGTGAATGCTTTGGATGACGGGGGAAGGCTGCGGGTTGCCGGTTTTGCAGGCAGATGCCGAGGAGCAGGCGAATCCTTCTTCGTCCAGCAGGGTGAGGAGGGTGTTTCCTTCTACATCTTTGAAGACGAAGGAGGCGTGATTGGGCATGCGGTGAGTGGGATGCCCGGTGAGACGGGCTTGGGGGATGTTTTGCAGGATGGTTTCGGTAATTTCGTCTCGCAGGGGTTGCAGGTGCTGCAGGCGTTGGGGGCGTTCTTCTTCTGCCAGGCGCAGGGCTTCGGCAAAGCCGACTATGAGGGGGATGTTGGGGGTTCCGGCGCGCAGGTTTGCTTCGTGGCTTCCGCCGGTTTGGGTGGGGAGGAGGGAGATGCCGGGGCGCAGGTATAGGGCGCCGATGCCTTTGGGTCCGTAGAATTTGTGCGCTCCCAGGCTGATGAGGTCTGCGCCGAGTTGGGGGGTGTGGACGGGGAGGTAGGCGGCGGCTTGGACGGCGTCGGTGTGGAGGGGGATGCCCTGGGCGTGGCAGGCGGCGGCGATTTGGGGGATGGGGTTGATGGTGCCGATTTCGTTGTTGGCGTACATGACGGAGACGAGGGCGGTTTGGGGGCTGAGGGCTTCTTCCACGCTGGCGGGGTGTACCATGCCGTATTCGTCTACGGGGAGCCAGGTGATGCGGAAACCGTGATGTTGCTGAAGTTGGCGGGCGGTTTCGGTGATGGCGGCGTGTTCGGTGGGGGGGAGGATGATTTCTCCGACGACCAATTAATTAGAGAGATTGCCCGC
>DYNS01000640.1 GCA_020720965.1 Anaerolinea sp.
TAGCCAGCCGACAGCCAGCCGCGCGCAAACCAGCGGTTGAAGTTGGCGCTGGTACCCATGCTCATGGAACGAGCCTGCGTGCTGCGCACTGCGGCGTGAGCGCTTTGGAGCGCCTTGCGGTTGCTGAGATAAAAAACCCCCAGCAAAATAAACGCCCCAATGAGAGAGATGGGTCCGGTATGAGTCACAAAATCCGCAAAGGAAAATCCCAAAGTGGTGCCGAGGATGACATTGGGCGGGTCTCCCACCAGGGTCGCCGCCCCACCGGTGTTGGCGGCGCAGACCTCTGCCACGATGAGCGGAATGGGGTCAATGTTCAGCAGGCGGCACAGTTGAATCGTCAGCGCGGAGAGAAAGAGCATGACGGTGATGCTATCCATAAAGGCTGCCAAAAAAGCCGCCATCAAAATAAGCGCCACAAACAAGGCTTCGGGGTGATAGTTCACCCGCCGAACCGCCGTCATTGCCAGCCAGGAAAAAAAGCCAGCCTCCTGCAAAATGGAAATGAGAAAAAACATTCCCGCCAGCAAACCCAGGGTTTCCCAACTGATGTAGCCCATCGCCTCTTCAAAGGTCATCACCCCGGTAAGAACTAACAGCCCGCCGCCTAACAAAGCCACCCAATGCCGGGGGAATTTTTCGCTGGCAATTGCCAGGTAAGCCACCGCAAAAATGAGAATCGCAGTCGTCATTACAGCCTCCATTCTGCCGAGATTGTATGAAAAAGCCGCCGCCCTCAACACTACCCACATGGAGAATCTTCCGTAGCCCCGGCTTGACAACACTACCCAGAAGGGTAACTGCATCCGCGCCGGGGCTGGGCGGTATAATCCCCGCCATGTCCCCAGACCAAGCCCTCCCCGCCTTTGCGGATGCCCGCTCCGCTCAGTTCGCCCTCTCCCGCCTGGCAAAACACCCCCCCTTTGAAGAAACCCGGCCCGCCCTTTTGCGCGCCCTCGCCGCCGCCGCCGACCCAGACCGCTCCCTGGTGAACTTTGAGCGCTTTGC
>DYNS01000330.1 GCA_020720965.1 Anaerolinea sp.
ACAGCAGGTTCATCGTCCCCAGCAGGAAGGGCAGCGGCTTCTTCTCCACCCCCCAAAGGCTCTCGTTTTGGAGCGTTCTCTCATCCTCGGCGGTCTGCGCCTGCTGCTTCAGGTAATCATACGCCTCCACCAGGAACCCGCCCGTACCACAAGCCGGGTCCAGGATTCTCTCGCCCAGCCGGGGCTTCACCCGGTCCACAATCAACTTCACCACCGGGCGCGGGGTATAAAACTCGCCGCTGTCGCCTGCCGCGTCTCGCATCTCCTTCAACATCGACTCATACAAATGCGAGAGCGTGAAAATCTCATCCCGCGACGCAAAGTGGATACCGTTCATCAGGTTCGCCACATCCCGCAGCAGGTAACCGCTCAACATACGGTTGTACGTTTCCTTAAACAACTCCGCGACCACAAGCCTTTCATCGCTCCCCGCCAATGCCCTCAGCCCTGGCAGTAGCTCGTTATGGATGAATTTGAGCAATTCCTCGCCCGTTCTGCCCCGGTTCTCATCCGAAGCCCAATCCCGCCAGCGCAACCCCTGCGGGATGACCGGCTTATAGGCTTTCCGCGCCACAATCGCATCCTCCTCGCGGCGCATCTCCAGGTCATCGTAACATTTCAAGAACAGAATCCACGAGAGCTGCGGCAACCGATCCAGGTCGCCATTCAGCCCGGCATCCTTGCGCATAATGTCCCGCGCCGATTTGATGAGGGAAGAGAGTTGGGTTCGGGTGTTAGGGGTCATGAATGTTTCTCCACATACTCCACCCCTGGCAGCCCCTTAAAATGCTCATCCTGAGTCCAGAGGGTGGCGTTGAACTCACGGGTAACGGCAAAAATGATGCTATCCGCCATAGGGAGTTTGTGGTCTGCCGAAATTTGCGCGGCGCTCATCGCCAGGGATGTATCTATATCCACCACTGTGCCCTTCACAAGGTCGGCAACGCGCACCTCTGCCATAGCCTGCCCCTGGCTTTGTAGCACCTTCTTGAAAACTTCGTAAATGCAAATGGTGGGAACAATTAAATGCTCTGCATCTTCAATGGCGGCGGCGAAGAGCGAAGAATTATCGCCCCCTGCAAAATACTCCAGCCAGCCGGAGGTATCTACAACGTTCCTCATCGCTCTTCGTCCGCTTCTTCGCGGTAGTTGGACGTATCCATACCTTTCAAGGAGCCGCGTGCTGCCTGAATGGGCAAATCTGGCACCAGGACAATCCGGTTGTCATACGCCAGCACAACCAACTTCTGCCCGGCTTTTACGCCCAGGCTTTGGCGTACTTTTTGCGGAATAACCACCTGAAACTTGGGGGAAACGGTGACCGAATTCATACTATTCTCCTATCGAATACATAATCGTATTACGATTATAGCATTTTCTCCGCTACTCATACAGTCCCTGCCGAATTTCATCCACCGCCTGCGCCAGTTTGCCCGCCCCGCCAAACAGGGCGTAAATCTCACTGGTTGTGCCGTATTGCGAAAAAGGCTGAATTTTAAGCAGGCTGGGCAGGTCATCCCACTGATGGATGCCGTAATCGGCATATTTTTCGAGCAGAAAGTCCAAAATTTGGCGTGCTGCCGGGGTAAAGGCGTTCAGGAAGTTGGCTTTCTTCTGGCGCAATTTTTCTGTCCGCTCACGGCGCGAAACCAGAGGCGCGTTGTAAGCCACATGCAAGAGCAGGTCAAGCGCATCCGCTTCTTCGTGGTGGGTCACCGCCGCCAGATGAGTTGGGTCAATGCCATAGCGCCGCAGTTGTTCCATAATCTCGGCACGCTGTTGGGGTTTGCTCCAGGCAGCACGCAGGTGTTCGGTGCTCAGGTTCAGGCGGCGCACGTTGCGGGTCACGTAATCGGTAAACTGCATGGTGCGAAGTACGTTGCCTTCCGGGTCCAGTTCAAAAGCCTGCTCCCCTGCAATGTAGACCTCCACGCCGTCCAGGTAATACTTGCGTGGCAGTTCGCGCACTCCCCCTTCCTGCGGGAGAGAGCCGGGGTGAGAGTTCGCCAACGCCCCTTCTTCGCTCTCTTCCACCGCCGTTTCGTTGCCTTGCTCGTCAATTTCGGTGCGGGTCACTCGCACGGGGTCGCCATCAAAAGCCGGGTCGTAAAACAATTGGGTCGCGCCAACATAATCCAAAATGGTGAACCAGAATTTGCCATGCTCTTCTGAAACGCGCGTCCCGCGTCCGATGATTTGCTTGAAATCGGTCATCGAGTTGATCGCCCGGAACAAGACCACGTTACGGCAGGTCGGCGCGTCCACGCCGGTTGTCAGCATTTGGGAGGTGGTTAGAATCACCGGGGCAGTTTTCTCCGGGTCTTGGAAATGATCCAAATGCCCGCGCCCGACCGAACCTTCATCCGAAACCACCCGCTCGACATAGTGGGTCACACCCAGGTCAGCGTTCAGGTTGTTCAGCGCCCGGCGCATATCGGCGGCGTGTTCCTGGTCCACGCAAAAGACGATGGTTTTATCCATCCGGTTGGTGCGTTTCAGGTATTCGGTCAGATGCCTGGCAACCGTCTCGGTGCGGGTCAGTAGCGAGAGCGCCCTCTCAAAATCCTTTGTCCCGTACAAATCCGGCGGGATTTCGCGCCCGAACCTATCCAGCATGCCGGGGTCAATCTGTATCCCGCTCGCGTCCACGTCCGGTATCACCCGATAAACCCGGTACGGAGCCAGGAAACCGTCCTCGATGCCTTGTTTTAGGCTGTAGGTATAAAGCGGGTCGCCAAAGTAGGCGTAGGTGTCGGTATTATCGCTTCGTTTGGGGGTGGCGGTCATGCCGATCTGGGTCGCTCTCTCAAAATATTCCAGGATTTTGCGCCAGTTACCTTCTTCGTTGGCGGAGCCGCGATGGCATTCATCCACGATGATGAGGTCAAAAAAATGGGGCGGATACTTCTCGTACAAATTGGGGCTGCCGCTTTTGCCAATGAGGGCTTGGTAAAGGGCAAAATAGACTTCTCGGCTTTTGGTTGCCTTGCCTTTTAGTTTGTGCAACGCCTGTCCCATCGGGGCAAAAGTGCGGTCTTTTGCCTGGTCTATAAGCACGTTGCGGTCTGCCAGGAATAAAATCCGTTTCTTGCGTCCGGCCTTCCACAGCCGCCAGGCAATCTGGAAAGCGACAAAGGTTTTGCCGGTGCCGGTTGCCATCGTCAGCAGGATGCGCTTTTGCCCGGCCAATACGGCATTCACTGCCCGGTTGATGGCGATCATCTGGTAGTAGCGCGGCGTTTTGCCGCCGACCTGCTCCCAGTAGGCGCTCAGGGCGTCGGTTTTATCCTGGGGTTGGGGCAGGTTCAGCGTTCCTTCCAGGCGACTCCACAATTCATCCGGGGTGGGGAAGTTCTCGAGGTCGCGTTCCAACCCGGTGATAAAGTCATGCTCGATGATTTTCCTACCATTACTGGCAACTGCAACTTTT
>DYNS01000036.1 GCA_020720965.1 Anaerolinea sp.
CCATTGTGGGGGGTCACCCTCTCAGGTCCCCTACCCGTCGTAGCCTTGGTGAGCCATTACCTCACCAACTAGCTGATGGGACGCAGGTCCCTCCCAAAGCGAATTTCTCCTTTAATCTCCAGCTTCCAAACCTGAAGATAACATGCGGTATTAGCAATCCTTTCGGACTGTTATCCCACACTTTGGGGCAGGTCACCAACGCGTTACTCACCCGTTCGCCACTAGGATACTCTCGTATTGCTACAAAAGCACCTCGTTCGACTTGCATGTATTAGGCACGCCGCCAGCGTTCATCCTGAGCCAGGATCAAACTCTCCGCAAAAAATATCGCTCTTTCGAGCGTAAGTTACGGAAGTTAGAACGACAGGGTTTGTCGTACTTCTTATCACTCTTCAGTTGTTAAGGTTCTTTTTTTTCTAGCGGGAGATTATTCTACCAGCCAGAGACCAGCCTGTCAAGGTCACCGAGAGATAAATTTACCGATGTCTTTTTTTTCAACATCGGCTAACCTTAGTGCAAAATTTGCCCGGGGTAATCTCTTGATTGTAATGGATTTGCCGGTAATTTTGGCGAAATCTTTTTGCTGACTGGCTTGCCTATTATATTCAAGCCGTTTGTTTTGTCAAGGGTTTTGATTGAGCAATTTTGAAACTATTTTGCAATCTTGCTTCAGTCAACTCTCTTGTTTTTTCGCCCCTGTTTTTTGGGGCGAGAGCGAATTATACGCATTCGCTCATTTCTGTCAAGGGTTTTGATGATTTTGGTCATCGTTGCTTCCGTGTTTCTTGGATTTCTCGACAGCGAGTCGCTATTATATGCAAAGGGGAAGAACTGTCAAGGCTTTTGCTGCCGTTTTTGGGCGCTGGGCAAAAAATCTTCTAGAGCAAGCCGTGCACTTCGTAAACGGGGATGGTTTCGCGCTTTCCCTTGAGGGTCATTGGTTCCATTGGCGTTACTCGTACCTGGTTTTTGACCCGTTCATAGGCAGCGGCGCTGATAACGATTTGATTGCGGGCTGCATTTTCTTGCAGGCGTTTGGTGGTGTTTACGCTATCGCCTATGGCGGTGTACTCCAGGCGCTTTTCGGTGCCGATAAGCCCAAGGACGGCTTCGCCGTAGTGGATGCCTACGCCAAAGGCAAGATGGGCTTCAGGGGGCAGTATGGCGTGAAGTTGGGTAATCCGTTCTCGTAAGGATAAGGCGGCTTTTACTGCTCTCAGGGTATGGTCTGGCTGGAGAATGGGGGCGTTGAACCATGCCATGACTGCATCGCCTAGAAATTTGTCTATTGTTCCCTCTTCATCCAAAACGGATTCGGCTCCGGCGGCGAGGTAACGATTGAGTACGGAAACAAGCTGTTCGGGGGATTGAGTCTCGCTGTAACTGGTGAATCCGCGAATGTCGGCAAAGAGGACGGTGATGTCGGCTTTTTTGCCGCCGAGGGCAAGAGAGTTCGGGTCTAATTGCTGAATGACGGCAGGGGAAACCATTCGCTCGAAAAGTTTGCGCTGCGCCTCCAGGCGTTTACGTTCGGTCAGGTCATCCAGGACAATGGCTATACCTTGGGTGGACTGGTTGGCATCTTTCAGGGGGGAGACGTTGAGACGCCAATCTACCGCGCCACGCTGGGGGATGGTGTGAGAAATTTCCAGGTCGGTGATGATGGTATCGGTTACATGAACGGCATCCACCCTGGGCATAATATCACCTGCAATGGAAGGGAGAATTTCATCCAGTTTTTTGCCGATGATTTCGGGGATTTTTTGCCCCAGGATAAATTCGGCAGCACGGTTGCAGAGAGTTACCTGGTGCCCAACATCTGCTGTAATGACTCCGCTGGTAATGGACGCGAAGATGTTGTCCATCATGTTCTTGAGTTCGGTCACTTCGGAGAGTGTGCGCCGGAGAGAGGCAAAGAGCCGGGCGTTTTCGATGGCAATGGCTGCCTGATTGGCAAATGCGCCCAGCAGGGTCATTTCGCTCTCGGAGAAGATGCCGCTGCGAATGCGGTTGTCGGCGTAGATGACTCCGATGATGTCGTTTTTCACTTTGAGGGGAACGCACAAAATGGAGCGCAGGTTGAAGGCGATGATGCTTTCCTGCCCGCCGAAGCGCGGGTCTTCTTGCGCGTTGGTCGTGAGGATGGCTTCTCCGGCATCGATGACCCGCTGAATAACGGTGCGACTGACGGCGTACTCGCTTTCGTTGATGGATTCTTGTCCCCAGTTGCGGGCAATGCGGGTTTGCATTTGTCCATTTTCTTCCCGGAGCATTAAAAAGCCGCGTTCTGCCCCGGTGAGGCTGACGATATTATCCATTACTATTCGCAGGACTTCATTTAATTCCAGCGAGGAGTTGATTGCCTGCCCGACCCCAATCAGCGCAAGCAGGTTCTTGCGCTCTTCCGTAAACGCCGCAACTTCTTGGGCAATGCGATACAGCCGGCTTTCCAGATGGGATAAATCTTCCAGGGCGCTGGGCGGCAATACAGCACGCTGAGGCAATACCGCCGCACGGATTTGCCCGGCGGTTTGGCTAAGGGCTTTTATTTGCAAGTCTATGCTGATGGGGGTGCTGTTCGTCATTGATTTCTCCAATGAACCATTTTCCGCAAAATCTTTACAAAATTATAACACTGGGCAGCCGGCAGGGTGCGTGTACAATACGCTCATCCTGTTTGGTTGACAATGGAGGCAGAATGTTTGATATATTCCTTGAACCTGGCATCACGCTCATTCTTTTTTTGCAATCCTGGGGAGAATGGCTACAAATCCCCATGCAGTTTTTTTCCTTTTTGGGCAACGAGGAGTTTTTTCTATTCGCTTTGCCCGTTCTCTACTGGTCGGTGGATGCCGCTCTGGGTTTGAGGGTGGGGTTAATTCTCCTCCTCAGCACGGGGCTAAACGATTTCTTCAAACTTGCTTTTCATGGCGCTCGCCCATACTGGTTTAACCCGCAGGTGAGAGCGTATTCTTCCGAGACTTCTTTTGGCGTGCCTTCTGGTCATGCTCAAAACGCGGCGAGTTTGTGGGGGATGCTTGCCTGGTACACCCAAAAACGATGGGCTTGGGCGGGGGCGTTGGGGTTGGCGTTGCTGATTGGATTCTCGCGCATGTATTTGGGTGTTCACTTTCCGCATGATGTCTTTTTTGGCTGGCTCCTGGGCTACACCTTGCTTTGGGCGTTACTCCGACTCTGGGAGCCGGTTTCTGCCCTGCTCAGGCAAAAGTCGATGCCGCAGCAGATGGGGCTTGCGTTCCTCCTTTCCGTTCTCGTTTTAATTGGGGGGATTTTGGCTTTTGGAACCCTGCGCGACTGGCAATTGCCCGCCATTTGGAGCGAAAACGCCCTCGCCGCCGGTGCGGAGGCTGCCCCCAACCCCGTGACGCTGAATACGACCCTTACAACCTCCGGCACGCTGTTTGGCTTGCTGGCAGGCCTGGCGTGGATGAATCAGCGAGGGGGCTACCGCGCAGACGGAACCCTTGTGCAGCGGGGATTGCGTCTATTACTTGGGTTGGTGGGAATTCTCCTGTTATGGTACGGCTTGGGAGCGGTATTCCCTCGCGGAGAGGAAATCATCCCCTATGCCCTGCGTTACCTGCGTTATAGCCTGCTCGGCGGCTGGATTTCTGCGGGAGCGCCCTGGCTCTTTCTACGCATTAACCTGGCGCATAGGCAAATTGCGTAAATGAGAGAGTTGTTAAGGCAGGCGATTTATCCTTTGATATAATCGAAAGTGATTTGTAACTATTCCAAAACTACGAGAGAGCCGGATGACATTAGAGCAAGGCACGCTTCTCAACGGGCGTTACCGCATCATTGATATTTTGGGACAGGGCGGCATGGGTTCCGTGTACCGCGCCATGGATGAAAACCTGGGTGTGGAAGTTGCCGTTAAGGAAAACCTGTTTACAACCGATGAGTATGCACGCCAATTTCGCCTGGAAGCGGTCATCCTTGCCAGTTTGCGACACCAAAACCTGCCCCGCGTAACCGACCATTTTGTCATTGAAGGGCAGGGGCAGTACCTGGTGATGGATTACATCGAAGGCGAGGATTTGCGCCAAAGGATGGAGCGCCTGGGAAACGTCCCGGAGGAAGATGCCATCCTGGTCGGCGCCGCCGTTTGTGATGCGCTAACTCACCTGCATACCCGCCGCCCCCCCGTGCTGCATCGCGATATTAAACCGGGCAACATCAAAATTACGCCAGACGGGCGCGTTTTTTTGGTGGATTTTGGGCTGGCAAAACTGGTGCAAGGTAGCCAAACCACCACAACCGGAGCAAGAGCCATGACCCCCGGTTACTCTCCGCCAGAGCAGTATGGGACAGCCCGCACCGACCCCCGCTCCGACATCTACTCTCTCGGCGCGACCTTATACGCCGCCCTCACCAGCGTCATCCCAGAGGATGGCTTGGGGCGGGTGATGGATAATGTCCAACTTACGCCCATCCGCAAACACAACCCCAAAGTCTCGCGGCGGCTTGCCACAGCCATAGAAAAAGGGATGGAAGCCTACCCGGATGACCGTTATCAAACCAGCGATGAATTTCGCCGCGCCCTGCTTAACACCAGTTCCAAAACCCAACGCCTCACCGATTTAGACGTAAACTTCACCGTTCCTCCCCCGCCCGAAGATATAAACCCACCCAACGGCGAGCGTCAAAACCTTTCCCCCTCTACCCCGGTGCAGAACGTGATGGACATTGTGACATCCATGACGACCCGGATGCGCCGCCGTTCCCGACGCTACGCCGCACTAGGGATTTGGGGAGGCATGGCGCTTTTGCTTCTGGCTGCCGCCTTTTTATGGACGAATTACCCATCCTGGGTAGCCCAAAACAGCCTGCCGCCTCAGCCGGGGGCAACTTTGGAAGCCACCGCCACCCAGGATAACCCGGCTACCCCAGCGCCACAGCAGACTATCAGCGCCACAGCCGAATCGACCGTGACCCCGCTGCCAGAGCCGACCGCAACCCCTCTCGGCGGCGGCAATGGACAAATCGCCTTTGCCTCCATGCGTACCGGCATCCCTCAGATTTTCCTCCTCAACCCGGATGGCTCTGGCTTGCGCCAAATTACCAACGAACAAGACGGGGCTTGTCAGCCGGATTGGTCGCCAGACGGTAAGCGAATTGTTTACATTTCGCCTTGCAGCCAAAAACAGGATACGTATCAAGGCTCCAGCCTCTACATCATAGACACTTCCGGCGAAAACCGAACCGCCCTCCCCACCAGCCTGGGCGGAGATTTTGAGCCAGCCTGGTCGCCAGACGGCAAACGCATCGCCTTCACCTCCCTGCGGGATGGCTACATGGAAGTTTACATGATTAACCTGGAGACCAACCAGACCACCCGCCTCACCCGCGCCCAAAACATTTCCGGCGCCATTTACGCCCGCCAACCCGCCTGGAACCCAACCGGCTACCAAATTGCCTACGTCCTCAAACGCCTCGGCACCACCCAAATTTGGGTCACAAGCGATGGCGATGTCGCCGATAAAAAAGCGGAAGAAACCCAACAAATTGCCCAAACCGGCAACAACACCAACGACTTCCTCCCCGTCTGGACGAGAGATGGACAATGGGTCATCTTTAACGAAACCAACTACGAAGGTACCTCCCCTGCCTGGCTGATGAGTATGCGCTACGAAGACCGCGCCACCAAGCAAGCCGTGCGCCTGCCCATAGACACACTTCCGCTGGTAGATATCACCTTCTCGCCGGACGGCTATTGGATGGCGTTTGAAAGTTGGCCCGACGATTCGTTCAACCACGACATCTACATCTCCACCGTCACCGGCTCCAGCCGAACCCGCCTGACCACCGACCCCAAAATGGACTTTGACCCCGCCTGGCGCCCCATCAAAGTGACCGAATAACAAAACTCTTAAAAATGCCTCCCCGCCGGGAGGCATTTTCTTGTTTATAATCACGCCACATCCCCACCTACAACCACGGAAAAGTGCATGAACCTGGGCAATGGAACCCTCCTCAACAACCGTTACAAAATATTAGATATCTTAGGGCGCGGCGGCATGGGCGCAGTGTATCACGCCATTGATGAAAGCCTGGGCGTGGATGTAGCCGTTAAAGAAAACCTCTTCACCACAGACGACTACGCCCGCCAATTCCGCAACGAAGCCGTCATCCTGGCCGGCTTGCGCCACCCCAACCTGCCCCGCGTTACCGACCACTTCGTACTGGACGGACAAGGGCAATACCTCGTAATGGACTACATCGAGGGAGACGACCTGCGCCAACACCTGGAAAAACAAGGCGTACTTTCCGAAGAAGAAGCCATTCGCGTTGGGGTAGCCACCTGCGAAGCCCTGACCTACCTGCACAACCGAAAACCCCCCATCCTGCACCGCGACATCAAACTTGGCAATGTCAAACTCACCCCGGATGGAGGCGTTGTCCTGGTAGATTTTGGGCTGGCAAAAATGGCATGGGCGCACGAAGAAACCGTTACCGGCGCGCGCGCCATGACCCCCGGCTACTCTCCGCCGGAGCAATATGGCTCCGCCCGCACCGATGCCCGCTCCGACATCTACTCCCTCGGCGCAACACTCTACGCCGCCATCACTGGTGTCGTGCCAGAAGACAGCCTGATGCGAGCCGTAGACGGGCTGACCCTCACCCCCATCCGCAACCATAAACCCGCCATTTCGCCCCGCCTGGCAAGCGTCATCGAAAAGGCGATGGAAACCAACCCAAACAGCCGCTTCCAAAGCGCGGAAGAATTCCGCCTTGCCCTGTTGGGCGAAGCCCAAGCCAACGCCGCCACCCTGCCGCAGCCCACCACACCCGCAGAATCTGCCCCCCAAAGCATCCCCGCCGCCCCTGCCCGCAAAAAACGTGGCGGCGGAATCGTGCCGCTCCTTCTGCTGCTGCTCATCGCCCTGGCAAGCGGCGGGATTTTATACTTTAGCCCGGAAAGCCGTGCCACCCTGCTCGGTTGGGTTGCGCCGAACCTGCTCCCCACTGCGACTTCGACCGCCACCCTCACCCCGCAGCCGAGCACCATACCCGCCTCCGCCACACCTGCGCCCCTGCCCACCGCAACCCTGACCTTAGCGCCAACCCAAGCCCCTACGGAGACAGCAACCGCCAAACCAAGCGTAACGGCGACCTCCACCGCCCCGGCAACGGAAACGGCAACCGCTACGGAAAGCGCTTCCGCCACGCCCACCGCTGAAGAAGCGGAAACCGCCCCAGAGCCAAAGACTCTTCGGGTTGCTTACGCTTCCAGCGAGGGCAGCGACCCGGCGCAAATCTTCCTCACCGACCTCGAAAATACCGAAACGCGCCAATTGACCGAAGCCCCCCAAGGCGCCTGTGATTTTGACATCTCGCCCGATGCCACCCAACTGGTGTACGTCTCGCCCTGCCCCAACCGGCTGGATGAGTACCGGACCTCCAGCCTGTACCTGCTGGATATTGCCAGCAAGATGGCAACGCCCCTGCAAGAGGGTAATGCCCAGGGAGATTTTGACCCGGTTTGGTCGCCGGATGGCGGCAAAATTTTGTTCACTTCCGTCCGCAGCGGCGGGTATCAAATTTACGCTTACGATTTGACCCTGCAAACCACCACTCAACTCACCTCCGGGCAAACGCAGGCGCGTTACCCCGCCTTCTCGCCAGATGGCGCGACCGTTGTCTATTCTGTTTTGCAGTATGGAAAATATTTTCTCTGGACGATGAACCCGGACGGTACCGCCCCCCAACGGCTGACGAACAGCGGCGAGAAACTGAGCGATATGCAGCCCGCCTACGCCAAAGATGGCGCTGCCATTGTGTTTAGCCAAACCCGCACCGATACCACCCTGCCTTCCCTGTTTCTGCTTACGCTGGCAGATGCCGCCCTTAGCCCGCTGACGCAGATACAGCCCCCCGCCGAGGATGCTTCCTTTTCGCCGGATGGTGCCTGGCTGGTGTATGAATCTACCCAGAACGGCAACCGCGATATTTACCTTTACAACCTGGAGCAAGCCGCCTGGCGCAAACTGACCAACGCCTCCAGCCTCGATTTTGACCCGCGCTGGCTACCCTGAGCCTGAGCCAAATCAAAAAGCGCACCTTTTGCAAGGTGCGCTTTTTGATTGCGTGGCAGGGGGTGAATTAATCCGGCTCGCAGAAGCTGATGCTTAAATCGCGGGCGGTCTGAATGATGTCGCTGTCCAACGGGACGCTCTTCATCTTGCCAATGGCTTCGGCAATGGGCACGCTCTTCATGCGTTGACCCTCCAGGGCTATCATCACGCTTTGTTCGCCGTTTTCCAGGGCGCGGACGGCTGCCGCGCCGAAGCGCAGGGCGATGATGCGGTCAAAGGCGCTGGGGGTTCCGCCGCGTAGCAGATGCCCCAGAACAACTACGCGGGTTTCTTTGCCGGTGAGGGTTTCTATCTCGTGCGCCACCTTCTCGCCAATGCCGCCCAGGCGTTTTTCTCGCCCAGCTTCTTTTTGGATGACGGAAAGGCTACCACCGACCGGGGCTGCGCCCTCGGCGACAACGACAATGGTGAAGAAGCGCCCGGCGGCTTCGCGCTCTAAAATTTTCTCGGAGACTTTGCGAAGGTCGTAGGGAATTTCTGGGATGAGGATGATGTCGGCAGAGCCGGCGATGCCTGCTTCCAGGGCTATCCAACCGGCGTAACGCCCCATCACTTCAACTACTATCACCCGCCCGTGCGAGGCGGCGGTGGAGTGCAGGCGGTCTATGCCTTCTACGGCAAAGGCTACCGCGCTGTCGAATCCGAAGGTGAAGTCGGTTTTGTCCAGGTCGTTATCGATGGTTTTGGGGACGGCGATGACCCGCAAGCCTTTCTTCGCCAGGATATTGCCAATTTCCAGCGAGCCGTCTCCGCCGACTGTGATGAGAGCGTCTAAACGGTGCAGGGCAAAGGCGCGGACGATTTCATCGGTGCGGTCCACTTCTTCTTTGCTGCCATCCGGCAGGGTGATGGGGTAGCGCAGGGGGTTATTGCGGTTGCTTGTGCCGAGGATGGTTCCGCCGAGCAGGGTAATGCCGCGCACTTTTTCGCGGTTCAGGCGAATGATGCCGCCCTCACGGTATTGCTCTGGGGTGAGCAAGCCGTGAAAACCGTCTCGAATGCCGTACATTTCCCAGCCACGTTTGATGCCAGAGAGGGTTGCGGCACGGATGACGGCATTTAAGCCGGGCGCATCGCCGCCGCCGGTGCTGATGGCAACCCGTTTAATGGTTTTTGTGCTGTCCAGTAACATCTGATTCTCCAAAAGGAACTCGTAATAAGGGCAAAACGGGTGCATTATACTCCAATCGTTTTGCCCTTCTGGCGGGCGGGGCGAGGGGCGGGTTCTGTTTCTGGTAAAATGCTCCCCTGTTTTAGCCTTCGCTTATAGAAAGAAGTTGTATGCAGCCAGAATCTGCCCCTGTGTTACCTTCCGCTTACGCCAACCGGCGTACTTTTGCCATCATCTCGCACCCGGATGCGGGGAAAACCACCCTGACCGAAAAACTGTTGCTGTACGGGAACGCTATCGAACTGGCGGGCAGCGTCCGCGCCCGCAAAAATCAACGCGCCGCCACTTCAGACTGGATGGAGATGGAGAAAGAGCGCGGCATTTCCATCACGTCCACCATTCTACAATTCCCATACAAAGAGCATGTCGTCAATCTTCTGGATACCCCCGGACATCAGGATTTCTCCGAGGATACCTACCGCACCCTCTCGGCAGTAGATAGCGCCGTGATGGTGATTGACGCGGCAAAGGGCATTGAACCCCAAACCCTCAAATTGTTTGAAGTCTGCCGAAAACGCGGCATCCCCATCTTCACCTTCATCAACAAGATGGACAGACCCGCCCGCGACCCGCTGGAACTGCTGGATGAGATTAAAAAAGTGCTGGGGATGGAACCCGTACCAATGAACTGGCCCCTGGGGGACGGCGCGGCGTTTAGAGGCGTGTACGACCGCGCCTTGCAGGGCGTGTATGTGTACGAGCGCACCGAGCGCAATGAGCGCCGCTCCGCGGAGACCTTTGTTCCGCTAGCGGAGTTGGAAGCAAGCGGTTTGCTCAACGCCGAAGCGGTTGCCAACCTGCGCGAGAATATTCACCTGCTGGACGAGGTGGGGATTGTCTTTGACCATGCCAGTGTGCTGCAAGAGAAACAAACCCCGGTTTTCTTTGGCAGCGCCCTCACCAATTTTGGCGTGCGCCCCTTTTTAGATTCGTTTGTGCAGTTTGCGCCCCCGCCCCAACCCTACCTCAGCGATACGGGCATCATCAGCCCGGAGATGCCTGAATTTTCCGGCTTCATCTTCAAAATTCAGGCGAACATGAACCCCAAACACCGCGACAGCGTCGCCTTTTTGCGAATCTGCTCCGGGCATTTTGAACGAGGTATGGATTTGCTGCACGCCCAAAGCGGCAAAACTCTGCGACTTTTGCGCCCCTACAAACTCTTCGCCAGCGAAAGAGAGATTATTGAAGAAGCCTTTGCCGGGGATGTACTGGGGCTACCCAACACCGGCGATTTCGCCATCGGCGACACCCTGACCGGCGGCGCTCCCCTGCGCTTTGCCCCCATTCCACGCTTTCAGCCAGAGCATTTTGCCCTGCTCCGCAATACCGACCTGAACAAGCAAAAGCAATTTACCAAAGGCTTGCAGCAGTTGGAAAGTGAAGGCGCAGTGCAGGTGTTCTACAATGTCAACGCTTACAAACGCGAGCCTATTTTGGCGGTTGTGGGGCAATTGCAATTTGATGTCGTTCAATCCCGCCTCAAGGTGGAGTACAACGTGCCGACCGTGCTGGAGCGAATGCCGCACACCGACCTGCGTTGGATTGCCGGGGCAGAAGCGGACATTGAAGCCCTGCCAGAACGAAGCGAGGCAATCATCGCTCGCGACCTGCGCGGGAGGTGGGTTGCGCTCTTCAATGGCTCCTTCTTTTTGCGTTACTACGCCGAAAAATTCCCCGCTCTGCGCTTTCTCGGCTTCGGAGAAGAACCCGCCGCCGCCTGAGCCTGTTCGCCGTTAAAACAAATCGCCGCCCGCCGAGAGAAAGACTCGGCGGGCGGCGATGCGCATTAAGCGGGTTGCCCTTGCAGGCGGGCAAGGACAAGGCGGCGTAAATCTCCTTGTACGGCATCCCATGCCTGGGCGGCGTTTATCACCTGCCAGCGGGCAGGCTCTTCGGCGGCGAGGGTCAGGTATCCGGCGCGGACTCTTTTGTGAAAATCAACGGTGTAGGCATCCAGCCGGTTCCACTCTTTTTGGCGTGATTTGCGTTCCAGCCCGGTTTCCACATCCAAATCCAACAGCAGGGTAAGGGCAGGGGTTAACCCGCCGGTGGCATATTGCACCAGTTGGCGCACTTCTTCCAGGGGCTGACCGTGCCCATAGCCCTGATAGGCGATGGTCGAGTCGAAATAGCGGTCGGAGAGGATGATTTCCCCCAGCGCCAGGCGCGGTTTAATGGTCTGCTCCACAATTTGGGCGCGCGCCGCCTGGTAGAGCAGGGTTTCAGTGCGGGGGTGCATTTCGGCGTTCTTCAGGTCGTGGATGACCTCCCGAATTTGCTCGCCGATGGCGGTACCGCCCGGCTCGCGGGTGGGGAAGACGCGGTAGCCTTGCTCGCGCAGGAAGGCTACCAGGGGGGGGATGTGGGAGGTTTTGCCGGAGCCTTCGGGACCTTCCAAAGTGATGAACATGAGGGGGTTCTCCTTTTCGCGCCGAATTATACCGGCTACGCCAAAGCGCCCAAATGGGAATATACTAGCCGGGCAACACCCAAACCCAAACAGGAGGCTGTGAAATGTCTGAACCCCGCACCATCCGCGCCCCGCGTGGAACCGAACTGACCTGCAAAAACTGGCTGAGCGAAGCCGCCTACCGTATGATTCAGAATAATCTCGACCCGGAAGTGGCTGAAAAGCCGGAAGAGTTGGTCGTGTACGGTGGGCGAGGCAAGGCCGCCCGCAGTTGGGAGGCATTTGACGCAATTCTCGATACTTTGAAGAACCTGGAAGAGGATGAGACTCTGCTGGTGCAATCTGGTAAGCCGGTTGTTGTTTTTAAGAGCCACAAAGACGCACCCAAGGTGCTCATTGCCAACTCTAACCTGGTGCCGCATTGGGCAACCTGGGAGCATTTTGACGAACTCGCCCAAAAAGGGCTGATGATGTACGGGCAGATGACCGCCGGAAGTTGGATTTACATTGGCACTCAGGGCATTTTGCAAGGAACCTACGAGACTTTTGGGGCGCTGGCAAAACTAAAAGGTTGGGGGTCTTTGCGGGGCAGGTTTGTTCTCACTGCCGGTTTGGGCGGCATGGGCGGGGCGCAGCCCCTTTCCATCACCATGAATGAGGGGGTGGGGCTGATTGTGGAAGTGGATAAGGACCGCGCCGAGCGCCGCCGCGCCATCGGCTACGTGGATACGGTGGTGGACACCCTGGAAGAAGCCATGACCCTGGTGGAAGAAGCCCTGCGGGAACAGAGACCGCTTTCGGTGGGGCTGGTGGGCAACGCCGCCGAAATCTACCCGGAGCTGCTAACGAGGGGAATTATCCCAGACGTTGTGACCGACCAGACTTCGGCGCATGAAGCCTTGTATTACGTTCCCGCCGGGCTAACGGTGGAAGCCGCCAATCAAATGCGGGGCAGCGACCCGGAAACCTACAAGAAAATGGCAATGGAATCGATGGCAAAGCACGTCCGCGCCATGTTGGGCTTTCAGCAAGCCGGGGCAGAGGTCTTCGACTACGGCAACAACATCCGTCAGCAAGCCTATAACTACGGCGTAACGGATGCCTTCGAGTTCCCCGGCTTTGTGCCAGCCTACATCCGCCCTCTGTTTTGCGAGGGCAAGGGACCTTTCCGCTGGGTGGCGCTCTCTGGCGACCCGCAGGATATTTACACAACCGACCAGGCGCTGCTGGAACTCTTCCCGGAGGACGAGCATCTGCATCGCTGGCTGCAAATGGCACAGGAGAAGGTTCCGTTTCAGGGGCTTCCGGCGCGGATTTGCTGGCTGGGCTACGGCGAGAGGGTGAAAGCCGGGCTAAAATTTAACGAATTGGTGGCAAGCGGCAAAATCAAAGCCCCCATCGTCATCGGGCGCGACCATCTGGATAGCGGCTCGGTTGCCAGCCCCAACCGCGAAACCGAAGCCATGCGGGATGGCTCGGATGCGGTGAGCGATTGGGCAATTCTCAACGCGCTGATTAACGCCGTTGGCGGGGCAACCTGGGTGTCCTTCCATCACGGCGGCGGCGTGGGAATGGGCTACAGTCAGCACGC
>DYNS01000331.1 GCA_020720965.1 Anaerolinea sp.
GGGGGTGGGGGTGGGGGGGGATTGAGTCATAGTGGAAAGGGTATTAGTGGGTTGTGGGCATTGCCCAGGGGAAGTAGAGCGCCATGCCGGGTCCCCGGAAGAAGATGCCAATGAGGGTAAGGACGAGGAAGGCGCTGAAGAGAAAGACGAAGAGAAACAGGATGCGCTCTTCTTCGGTGGTGCGGAAGGTGCGGTGCGCCCATTCGTCCAAGCCCAGCAGGGGCAGGAGGATGAGGGCGAGAGGAATTAAGCCGTTGGAGAGGAGCGGGTCTATGCCGGGCAACCAGGCTTGCCAGTCCAGCAGGTATTCGTCTGCCAGAACCCAAAGGGGGGTGACGAATACCGCTAAACCGAGGGCGAGGAGGCTGAGGGATTTTCCGCGCCGGGAGCGGAAGTAAATGCCCACGCTCTGTTGGGTGATGTCCATGAAGGGGAGCAGGAACAGCCCGGTGAGGACTATCCCCGGCAGGATGATAGCGCCGACCAGGGGGTGGAAGTGGAGCAAGAGTTCTTGCAAGCCCATAAAGTACCAGGGGGCTTTGGCAGGGTTGGGGGGCAGGGCAGGGTTGGCGATTCCTTCCAGAGGGGCGGGGATGAGCATGGAGAAGCCGAGGAGTAGGGCAAATGCCACAATCGCAAACACGCCCTCGCGCCGCACCAGGTTGGGGATGGTGGTGACGCGCTCCGGCTTGGGGTCTTCCGGGTCGCCTTCCTGCCGGGGCAGGGTTAAGCCGCCGTCTTTGCGAATCCGCCAAAAGTGATATGCCATAATTCCGAATATGAAGAGCGGAATGAAGGAAATGTGCATGGCGTAGAAGTTGAGCAGGGTTTTTCCGCCCACTTCTGGACCGCCGAGGAGGAGGTTGCTGACCCAATCGCCCAGCAGGGGGACGTAGCCGAGGATGCTTGTGCCTACGGTGATTGCCCAGTATGCCAGTTGGTCCCAGGGCAGCAGGTAGCCGGTGAAGTTTGCGCCCAAGATGAGCAGGAACATGAACAAGCCTAAAATCCAGTTTAGTTCACGCGGGGGGCGGTAAGCACCGGTGAAGAAGACCCTTGCCAGGTGTAGGGCGCTGACCAGGATGAGCAGGTTGGCGCTCCAGTGGTGCAGGTTGCGAATCAGTTCCCCGAACCAGACGTTGGCGCGCAGGTTGAGCACGTCCAGGTAGGCTTGGGGGACGGCGGGGGTGTAGTTGTTTTGCAGGGCTACCCCGGTGAGGGCAAGCAAAACCATCAGGAAGGCGGATAGCCCGCCCAAGCCCCAGGTGTAGTTGAAGCGCAGGGCTGTGACCGGGACTTTGGTGGGGTGCAGATGTAGGACGAGGCTATCTACCACCATGCGCATTCTGCCCCGGTCATCGGTGGGGGCGGGGGCGGGGGCGAGCCGTTTTTGCAGGCGTTGCAGGAAGTTGGGGTTGGGGTCTGTCATAGGGAGGTATCAGTGGGGAGTGGAAAGTGGGTAGGGGAAAGGGGAAAGTGGGTGGTGGAAAGTGATAGTGGGTAGTAATAGTGATAGAAAACTGCCCACTAAAACTGATTCTACTTACTCCCCCCCAAAGTAGTTTGAAGGAATTGTAAAGGTATGGTCAAGTTGGCAGTGGGGGCGGCGAATCTTGCCAAACTTCACAAAATCTTGTGTGGGGCTTCAAAAAAACTTTACAGAAGCGGAATATCATGGGGGCAAGGTTGCAGAAAAAAAGCAACCAACCCAAAAACTCAAAAACATTCACACAAGAGGTGACAAATGGTTAAAACACTTAAAAACATTCTGGCGGCAATGCTCGCCGCCGTGCTGGTCGTTGGAATTGGCACCAGCGTTTACAATGTCTTCGCTGCCCCCGGCAGCAGCCCCTTCGCCGCTTTCTCTCAGCCTGCCGCCGCTCCGGAGAACGGCAACGGTCACGGTAACGGGACGGGAACCGGGCAGGGAACGAGTTTAGATAGCATCCCCGCCAGTGACCTGAGCGAGGCAGAAGCCGCCGCCCTGCTCTTTATGCGGGAAGAAGAAAAACTCGCCCGTGATGTTTACAACGCTTTGTACGCTACCTGGGCTATTCCCACCTTTCAGAACATTGCCGCCAGCGAACAGGCGCACATGGACGAAATCAAAGTCCTGTTAGACCGCTATTCCCTCGCCGACCCGGCGCTGGAGGCAGGCGTATTCACCAACCCGGACCTGCAAGCCCTGTACACGCAGTTGGTTGCTCAGGGAAGCGTCTCCGCCGCCGAGGCGCTGAAGGTAGGCGGAGCCATTGAAGAAATTGACATTCTCGACCTGCAAGAACGCCTTGCCCAAACCGATAACGCCGACCTGCAACAGGTCTTCACCAATCTGATGAGCGGCTCCGAAAATCACCTGCGCGCTTTTGCCCAGGCGTACCAGACCCAAACCGGCAGCGCCTATGCGCCTCAATACCTGAGCGCGGATGCTTACGCCGCCATCCTCGGCGCGAGCAGCGGTAACGGCAACAGCGCAGAAGGCGGTCAGGGTAACGGCGGCGGCGCACAGGGCAGCGGAAGCGGACAACAAGGCAGCGGCGGTGGACAAGGTAACGGCAACGGTGGCGGTCAGGGCGCTCAGACCCAAACCATAGACATCAGCACGGCAACCACCTTGCAAGGCACGGTCGTCTCTTACGATGGCATGGGCGTCAGCCTCACCACTGCGGATGGACAAGCCCTCTACGTTCAACTGGGCAACAGCGCCTACAACCAGAGCCTGGGCATCGTCCTCAACCCCGGAGACTCCATCAGCATCTACGGCTTCACCGGTGACGAAGGTCTCTTCACCGCCATCAGCCTCACCGTAGAAAGCACCGGCATCACCTACACCTTCCGCGATGCCGCAACCGGTCGCCCCCTCTGGAGCGGCGGCGGAAACGGACGCGGCAACGGCGGTGGCAAAAACTAACCAACCCAAACACCCTCGCAACAACATCCTCCCACCCCCAGGCACACCCTGGGGGTGGACCATTTTGGGGGCGCGACAATGCTATAATCCCCTCCGACACTGACCTCTGACACTACCCACTGACCACTATGAAAGCCTCCCCCCTCTATCCCCTCCTGCGCGATGCCTACATCACCCTGCGCGACCTGCCCCAACTCCCCGCCGCTTACCTGCACCCCTGGCGCAGACAAAGCATGGCGCGCCTGGCGCAGTTAAAAGACATTCACAAAGGCAAACGCGCCTTCATCATCGGCAATGGACCCAGCCTGCGCCAAACCAACATGAGCAAACTGCGCGGCGAAATTACCTTTGGCATGAACCGCATCTATCTCATGTTTCCAGAACTGGGCTTTCAGACCACCTACCTCAGCGTAGTCAACGACCTGGTCATCGAACAAACCGCCGCCGAACTCGCCGCTCTGCAAATGCCCCGTTTTCTCACCTGGCGCTCCCGCCGCTTCTTTACCCAAC
>DYNS01000332.1 GCA_020720965.1 Anaerolinea sp.
TAAGACCAGAGGCGCCAATACGAAGGGATTGCCAAAAACTCATGGGATGCTCCTTGTTGGCAAGATGGTATCAAAGCCGGGGGCGAGGGGCAGTAAAAGGGCTGTGAAGTTCAAATAAAAAATGTGTGAATCAAAAAAAGCGCCCACCCCTGAATGTGAGGGGGCGCTTTGCGAGGGGAGCCGGAAATCTCAGGTGAGGATGTTGCCCAGCGAAGCAGAGTATGCCGGGGGCGCAGAGAGAGTGGCGCTACGGGCGGTGATGTTTTGCTCGGTGGCTGCCCAGGCGGCGCGGAGTTCCCGCAGGGTGAGCAGGGCGGAGGCGTAGTCGCCTTTGCGGATGTTATCCAAACACCATTGGTACAGCCGAAACAGCCCGCCCGCCACTTCCGGGTAGTCTAAATCCAGGGCATCGCGCAGGGCGCTAATCGTCCGAACCGATTTGGTAAAGTCTTGCTGCTCACAGGCGCGGATGGCGAGGTCGTAGGTCATAATGACGAGGCGCAGAGGGCTGGCGTTCATCACATCCTGTTGACGATATTGTTTTTGGTAAGCGGCTGCGTACATGGCGTTTACTCCTGTTGGGGTTGGGTTATGCCTTCAGTTTCGGCAGGCGGGCGGCGGACTGTATTAATTTGGCATAAATTTTCAGTCACAGCGATAGAGCTGCCCCGCCTCACCCAGGTTTTGGGGCACGGGCTGGCAGGAGGAGGCAAGCCAGGCAGAAATTTCCGGTTGGGTGTTCTTGCCCGCCAGCACAAAGCGCAGTTCGCCGTTTTGCACCATCGCCCCCAGGTCTTGGGAGTTCACCACCTCGTCACCGCCGCCAAAGCCGCCCATGTACAGCACCGGTCTGCCGGTTTGCAGCACCAATTCCGCGCCCTGTTGGGAGGAAGGAACCGCTAGCAAATACTCCACGTCCTGGGTGTTGGCTTGCAAAAAGTCCACCAGACCGGAATCGGAAGACACCCTGGGCTGGGAGGGGTTGGGCATCCGCCCACCTTCGGCAGAGACAGCCGGGCTATAGGCGGTGGGCAGGTTGTGGTCGGCAGGGTTGGCAACGGTGAGCCAACTCCAATACAGGGGGATGAGGAGCATGGAAGCCAGCAAAACCCCCAACGCCGCCGCTTTTCTTTGCAGAAGGAGAAGAACCACCCCCAACCCAAACAGAAGAGGTAGAAGGAGCATCCAGCCCGCCCAAGCGTTGTACTGCCAAAGGGCAAACCCCTGAAAGAGGAGGGTGCCGCCTACTCCAGCAGCCGCCAGCCAACCCCACCATTTTTTGCCCTGCTGCGCCCAGCCCCACAGCGCGGAGGCGCCCATCCCTACCGCCGCGCCCAATGCCGGAGCCAGCATAATGGCGTAATAGGCATGGAAGATGCCAGAAATGGCGCTAAAAAAGACTATACAAATCCAAAGCCAGCCGCCCCAAAGGAGCAGGGCTTTGTGCATTCCCTCCTGCACGGGTTTGGCAAACAAGGCAAGCAAAGTGCCAAGCAGGGCAAAAGGCAGCAACCAGGACATTTGTTTGGAGAGGGGGGAGGTAAAGAAGCGCAGAATCCCCGGCGAGCCGGTTTCCTGGCTAAAGGGCGTGCCGCCGTTGTTGCCCGCGTCAGGGCGATTGGGCGCGCCGCCATCCTCAGCAGGGGCAGAGCCGCCGCCGGGAAGGGAGCCGCCGCTTTGGGGAGCGCACACCAGTTGATTGGAGGCAGGCGGGGTAATACAAACGCCGCTGATGGTGTTGCCGTTGCCCTGCGTAAACGAACAGGCATCCCCCAGGGCGAGGGTTTGGCAGGCGGCAAGCGCCTGAGCGGGAGGAGTGCGTCCGGCTGCCGGTTGCGAAGCGGGTTGGGAGGGGGACTGCCCGGAAGTAGAGGCAGGCTTGTTTCCTCCGGTGGGGTTGTCGCCGCCGAGCAGGCTTCCGAGACGGGAAGCGCCGTTGTGTCCCAGAATCAGCCCCAGGACGGTGTTATCTTCGCTGGAGCCGATGTAGGGACGGTTTTCGGCGGGGGTTAAATCCACCGCCACCGCCCAGGAGAGGGAAACGGCAACCAGTAAGAGAGTCGCCAGCCCCAATTGAAGAACTTTGCGCCCCCAGCCAGCCCGCGCCCCCCAAAAGTATAGGGCGTAAAAGGCGGGCAGGGGCAAAAAGGCTTGCAACATCTTGACGTTAAAGCCCAAACCCACCAAAACCGCGCCCAACAGTAGCCAGCGGGTTTGCGCCGTTTCGGTGGCGCGGATAAAAGCCCAAGCCGCCAGCAAAAGAAGGAAGACCAGAAAGCCGTCCATCGTATTGTTACGGTTGGTGGCGAGAAAGACGGGGGTGAGGGTCATCACCAGTGCGGCAATGAGACCGGCAAGAACCCCGGCGTATTTTTTTACCAGGTGATAGAGCAAAGGAACGCTAAAAACCCCCGCCAAAATATTGGGCAAAGAGACGCTTACCCCGCTTACGCCCAAAAAGTAGGCAAAAATGGCTTGCACCCATAGCCCCAAAGGGGGCTTGTCCACCGTCACCGAGCCGCCGGGTTCGGCGGCGACAAAGAAGAAGTTGTGCCAGGATTGCAGCATGGACTGCACGGCGGCGGTGTAGTATTCGTTGGCGTTGCCGATGCTCTCCAGGTTGTACAGGTGCAGCCCCAGAGAGAGGAGCATGAGCAGGAGAACAAACAGCAAGGGCAGGCGGGTTTTGGCATTCATGGGCGGAACCTCCGGTGAGGGGAGAATAAGTTCCGCTTATTGTAGCCTGCGCCGCCTGCCCTGCCGTTTAATTTTGGTATAGGTTTTTCAGCGGCGAAGTTTTTTCTCCGCTTCCAGCACGATAAAGACGAGCAAGCCAGAAGACAGGGCAATTGCCAGGTCTGCCGGGGGCAGGGGCATTACAGAGAAGAACTGCGCCAGGGGCGGGATGTATAAAACCGCCAACTGCAAGGCGCTCACCAGCGCCGTCATGCCCAAAAGCAGGGGATTGGTGTGAATGCCGAGCGCAAACAGGGACTGCCGGTTGGAGCGGGAGGCGAGCGCCTGCCCGACCTGGGCAAAAGCCAGGGAGGTGAAAATCATCGTCTGCCAGAGAGGGCTGCCGCCAAAGAAGTACGCCGCGCCCAAGCCCAAACCGATGCCGCCAATCAGCAACCCTGCCCCAATCGTCTGCCCTGCCGCGCCGCGAGAGAAGACTCCCTCGCCGGGGGAATAAGGCGGGCGCTTCATCGTGTCGCTTTCGGCTTTTTCCACCCCCATGCCCAAGCCCAGCAGACCATCCGTCAGCAAGTTAAGCCAGAGCAGTTGCAAAGGCAACAGGGGCAGTGGCTTGCCCAAAAAGGGCGCAATCAACATCACCAGCACTTTGCCCAGGTTGCCCGCCACGCTAAAGCGCACAAACTTGCGAATATTGTCGTAAATGGTGCGGCCCTCCTGCACG
>DYNS01000641.1 GCA_020720965.1 Anaerolinea sp.
CGTTGGGCAATGTCTCTATAAACGGATGCAGTTGGGCTGCCTCGCAGGCGGCTTGCAGTTCTGCCGGGGTTGCCCAGGGGCGCGCCAGAAGCAGATTTTCTCTCAGGGTGGCGTTGAAGAGGTAGGTGGTTTGGCTTACCAGGCTAAAGGTGCGGCGCACATCTACCGAGGCGTATTCTTGTACCGGTTTGCCATCCAGAAGAATGCCTTCGGCATCCCAAAAGCGCAGCAGGAGATTGGCAAGGGTGCTTTTGCCCGCCCCGCTGGGACCCACAATTGCCAGTTTTTTGCCGGAGGGCAGGTCAAAACTGAGGTTTTGCAGAATGGGAGCGCCGGGTTCGTAGGCGAAGCGCAGGTTGCGGGCGCGTAAGTCGGCGGAGGTGGGTTTGGGCAGGGGCGAGGCGGGGTCTGCCACAGCGGGGGATTGGTCTGCCATTTCAAACAGCCGCCGGGCAGATTGCAGGTTCGCCTCCAGCAGTTGAGCGGCTTGGGGCAGGTTTTGCACGGCTTCAAAACTCGCCATGGAGCCAAGCACAATCACCGCCAGCAAAACGCCATCCAGCGCGCCGCTGCTGACGAGGGGAATAGCAAGAAAGAGCATGACCCACACCCCCCAACCGGTAAGCAGGCTGTTTAAGCCCGCCTGCAAACCGTTTAGTTTTGCCATTTGCAGTTGAATTTGGGAAAACTTGCGCCCGGATTCTTGAATGCGGGCGAGGTAGGTTTGCTCCTGCCCAAAGGCAATCAGGTCGGGTAAGCCTTGCACCGCATCCACCAGGTCGGCGCGCAGGGTGGAGCGGGTTTCTACCAGACGCTGACCATGCCTTTGGTTAAAGAACAGGCTAAAGGCAGTAAGCCCAACCCCAATCGCCAGTAAAAAGAGGGTGATGACCAGTCCGAGCAGGGGGTGGAAGATGCCCATAAAAATCGCCATCGCAAGCACCACGACCACCGCCACCAGGGGCGGGGCAAGGACGCGGACGAAGATGTTATCCAGCGTTTC
>DYNS01000333.1 GCA_020720965.1 Anaerolinea sp.
GCCCAGAGAGGATTTGAGTGGTGATGTTGACCATTTGAATGGCTTGTTGGTTTTCGGTCAGGACATCTTCCAGCAGGTCCTGGTCTTCTTCAAACTGGTTAAACATTTGCATCCTTTGCAAGCGTTCCATCATCACCTCGTTGGAGCGCAGGGCAGTGGCAAAGTAGGTGAGGCATTTTTGGTATTTAAGCAGTTCCAGCAGTTCGCGGTTGCGGGTAGATTTTTGCAACTGGTCTTCGATGGCTTCGGTGGTTTTGTTAATTTGGCGCAACAAGCCCAGGTAGCGCACGGCGGCTTCTAACATAACGTATAGGGCAAAGCGATAACGCTTGGCGGTTTTTAAACCGCGATATTTGCCCCCGGCAACGACTCGAGTCACTTCGTTGTCATATTTGCTGATGGTGATAACGCAGTTGTTGAGCAAAACAATGCCGAGGGGGATGGTGGTGTAGGGGATGTCGGCGGCGGCGCCGTTATCAAAGGGGATGCGGAGGAGCAGGAAAGTGTAATCTTCGTCCCGCTCGGAGCGGGCGGTTTCGTCCACGTCCAGGGCGTATTGAATCAGTTCCGGGTATACCCCCAGGTCTTCCAGTTGTTGGGTTTCTTGCGGGGTTGGGTCAATGACGTTAACCCAACAGCCGTTTACAAAGGTATCAAAGACTTGCAAGCCTTTTTCGGCGCTTTTGAGAATCGTAAGCATGGCGCTACTCCTTTTGGAATTCGTTCTATGGCGGAGGGCGCAAGAAAGCGCCCGACGTTAAATCAGCCTCGCCCGCACTGGGAGGCTGGGCTTCGGAGGAACCACTACGGTCGCCTTCTGGGTTACACATGCGAAATTCTCCTTTCGTAAGATGCCTTTCCTTTAACGCGCCCATTTTACGCCCAAACAAGGGATGTCACAACCCGCCATTTTGGGCTTGGGTTACAATACCTCCACTTTATTCGCCCGAAAGGAAACCGCCCCGTGGAAATTGCCCCCATCCTTAGCCTGCCCGCCACCCACAAAAAGGTGGAACAAACCGCCATCCGCCTGGGAGATGCGCTGCGGGAGGAACCTCGTTATCAGCGTTTGCTGGAAGCCATTTTTGCCCTGCAAGAAGACCCCGAAGTGCGGCGTTTGGCGTTAGAAATGGAATCCACCCGCCGCGAGATATACAGCAGCACAGGCAGCCAGCAAAAATTGGATGAATTTCACCAGTTAGAAGCCGCGCTGGAGGCGCGTCCCTCCATCCGCGCCTATCACGCCGCCGAGGCGGAAGTCCGCGACTTGTGCCGGGCGGTGAACGAGGGCATGGGCAAACGCCTCGGCATCGCCTTTGCCGCCAACATTCAGCGCGGCTGCGGCTGCTAAGGGGGGAAAACCATGAGCGTAGAAGAATCCCCCCTGCACGCCGCAATTACCCAGGCAATGGACGAGCTCGCCCAAGCCATTTTAACCAGCCGTGAAGGCAGAGCCTACCAAAAAACCCTGCAAGCCATCGCCGCCGATGCAGAAGCCCGCGCCCTGGAAGCAGATTTGGCAGAAGCCCAAGCGCGGCTTGCCAACCGGCAAGCCCAGGGTGAGAACATCCCGGAGGCAGAGGCGGAACAGTTTTACGCCCTGCGTGCCGCGCATCGCGGGCATCCGCTGTTTCAGGCGCGGGAGGCGGCTTTGCAAATCATGAAGCCCCTGTTGAGCGAGGCGGTGCAGAATATGAACCTGCAAATGGGGCTGGATTTTGTCGCCCTGAGCGAATAAAAACCCCTCTCCGGGGGAGAGGGGTAAGGGAGGGGGAAAGCGGGGAGGGTTAGATGATTTCCAACTCTTTGAGTTTTTCTTCCGGCACAACGCCCTCGTTCCAGCCGCGCACGCGATAGTATTCTTCCAGCATTTGCGGCAGTTCTGCCACCTGCCCCTCGGAGCCGGGCATGGTGGAGGGTTCTTCCAGGAAGCGTTTGGGCAGGTAATCGCTTCCTTCGCGGAAGCCTGCCAGGTTGTTGTAGTAACGCTCCAGGTTGTAGATGCGCTCGCCGGTCTTTAGTACATCTGCGGCGGTGAAGGGGACTCCCACCATCGCGGCGTATTGGGCGGCATATTCATCTGCGCCCTGGGCAAAGGCAGAGAACTTGCAAATATCCATGCTGTCGGAAAAGGCGTGAACGTCCTGGAAGATTTTGACGAGTTCGCCTTTGCCTTTCCATTCGATGGGGTCCACTTTGAGAGAGCCAAAGGGCATTACGCCCAGTTCGGCGGCGGGGGTGTAGGCGCGGAGGTGGCAAGCGCCCCGGTTGGAGGTGGCGTAGCCGATGCCCATGCCCTTAAGACCACGTGGGTCGTAGGCGGGGATGCCCTGTCCCTTGACGGTCATCGCCAGTTCCGGGTGTCCAAAGTGTTCGGCGGTGGCGTTAGCGCCATTCGCCATCACATCGCCAAAGCCTTTGCGGAAGGCAATTAATTCGGCGGCGGCGGTCATGCCGTCCGGGTCGCCCCAGCCCAGTTTGCCTTCGCCGTTGGTGTAGCCCTTCTCGCTGGCTTCCATCCACACCGAAAGCGGGTGTCCGATTTCGATGGCATCGATGCCGAAGTCGTTGCACAGGTCAATCATCTTGGCAACCAGGCGGGCATCACTGTTGCCCACGTTGGCGCCCACCGACCAGGCGGGTTCGTATTCCACCGATTCCATCCGCAAACCGGCATAAGGACCGTCCTTCACTTCCACTTCTTTTTTGCAGGCAACCGGGCAGGCGTGGCAGGTTGGGTCGTTGACGAGCAGGTTTTCTTTGATGTATTCGCCGCTGATGGTTTCGGCGCCTTCGCCAAAGGAGGTAAGGGTGCTGTTTTTGGTGGGCAGAGCGCCAATGCTGTTGTTGATGTTCATCAGCACGTTGGTGCCATAGACGGATAGACCGCCCTTGCGCGGGCTGGTGATGTTTTCCGGCGCCATAATGCACTCCAGGGCGCGGCTATGAGCGGCTTTCCAAGAGTCACGGTCGGCGGCTTTGGTGATGGCTTTCCCGGCTTTGATGACGATGGCTTTCAGGTTTTTGCTGCCACCCACGCAGCCGGTGCCGCCGCGTCCGCTGGCGCGGTCATTTTCGTTTATCCAGCAGGAATACTTCACCAGGTTTTCGCCCGCCTGCCCAATGGTGATGACCGTCAGGTCTTTTTCACCGTAGAGTTCCTTAAAATATTGAATGGTACTATGAACGCCCATTCCCCAAACAGCGGAGGCATCCAACAGTTCGATTTCGCCATCGTGAATATAGGCGTAGGTGGGTTGGGCGGCTTTGCCCTTAAAAATCAACCCGTCCAAGCCAGACCAGCGCAAACGCGCCGCGCTCCAACCGCCATGATGGCTATCCGTCACCGTGCCGGTAAGGGGAGATTTCGTCACAACCGCCATGCGCCCACTCATGTTGGCTTCGGAGCCG
>DYNS01000334.1 GCA_020720965.1 Anaerolinea sp.
TGACCTCGGGCGCGCCGGGCATGGTGCCGGTGATGCGGGTGGCGGCGGCGGGGCGGGTGGGACGGGAGCAGGCGCGGGGATGGGGGCTGACGGTTCTTTGCCGCAGTCGCATTCCCCGTTTTCGTGTTTATCGCAAGGCGCAGCGGATTTGCGGCGCAGGGCTTCCAACTCGTCCCAGGGTTCCACTATGTCGCGCTGATATTCGCGGATGACGGGGCGTTCTGGGCGGTCGGTGCGGCGGTCTGTCGGTTTGGGGTCAAGCTCTACGAGCAGGACGTTTCGCAGGGGGAAGACATCCAGCACCTTGCCTTCGCCATCCGGGGTGACGACTCTTTTGTTGCGTTTGGGCAGTTCTTTGCGGGCGGCTACGTATTGTTCGTATTCGTAAATGAGGCAGCAGCGCAAACGCCCGCACATGCCGGTTATCTCGCTGGGGGTGAGCGAGATGCCTTGTTCTTTTGCCATTTTGATGGAGATGGGGCTGAATTCGGTCAGGAATTTGGAGCAGCAGCGGCTTTCCAGCCCGCAAGCGCCCATGCCGCCCAAAATTTTGGCAACGTCACGCGGTCCTATCTGGCGCATTTCCACCTGGGTTTCGGGGAAGAGGCGCTGCATGTCTTTTCGGAGCGATTTTAGGTCTACTTTGTCTTCGGTTTCGGCGCTGAAGAGGAAGGAGAGCCGCGAACCATCGTAGGCGTATTCGGCGGTGACGATTTTGACTCCGTCCAGGCGGAGTTCGGCGGTGCGGGCGCGGCATTCGATGAGGGCGGGGGTTTGTTTTTGCTGCCACTGCTGACGCAGGGTCAGGTCGGCGGCGGTGGCGCGGCGCTCGATGCTTTTCCAGTTGCCTTCGGGCGGGGGGGCGGGGTTGGCTATGTGCTGAATGACCTCGCCAATCTGCCGCCCCCGGGTGGTATCTACGATGACATATTCTCCTACGCCCAGGTCGGGTAGGCTGCTGGCATCGAAGTGGTAGATTTTGCCAATTTTGCTAAAGCGAATTCCGGTTATTTTGGGCTGCATGAGGGTTAGATGACGTTGATGGTGGGGGCATCGTTGCCGGAGAGGGCTGCCACGCTGACGAGGGCGGCAACCGCTTCGGCGGCGACTTTAAGGGCTTGGGCAGAGTCGGATTGGGGGTTGCTGACGAGGATGGGGCTGCCGCTGTCTCCGCTGATGCGTACCTGCGGGTTCATGGGGATGGCGCCGAGGAAGGGGACGTTGTAGTGTTTTGCCATTGCCTCGCCGCCGCCTTGCCCAAAAACGTCCATCCGTGAGCCGTCTGGCAGGGTGAGGTAACTCATGTTTTCGATAACGCCGAGGATGGGGACATCCAGGGTGCGGAACATTTCCAGCCCGCGTGAGGCGTCTTCCAGGGAGATTTGTTGGGGCAGGGTGACGATGACGACTCCGGTGAGGGGTAGGGCTTGCGCCAGGGAGAGTTGAGCGTCTCCGGTGCCGGGGGGCAGGTCTATGACGAGGTAGTCTAGTTCGCCCCATTCTACATCGCTCAAAAATTGGCGGATGGCGCTGTTGAGCATGGGTCCGCGCCAGATGAGGGGTTGCCCAGGTTTGACAAGGTAGCCCATGGACATGATTTTTACGCCGTAGTTTTGGGCGGGGATGAGTTTTTCGCCTTGGGGGTTGGGCATGTAGGGTGCGCCCATCATGGTGGGGACGTTGGGTCCGTAGATGTCGGCATCTAGCAAGCCTACTTTGGCTCCGCTTTGAGCGAGGGCAACGGCGAGGTTGACGGAGACGGTGGATTTTCCTACTCCGCCTTTGCCGGAGGCGACTGCGATGGCGTTTTTGATGGGGGCGCTGACCAGTCCTCGCATTCTGCCGTCGTTGGGGACATCGGAATCGAGTTTGACGGTAACGGGGCTTGCGCCGATGGCTTCTACCGCTTCGCGGGATTCTTGTTCGATGCGCCCGCGCAGGGGGCAGGCGGGGGTGGTGAGCATGACGGTGAAACTGACGGCGCGGTCTTCGATTTTCAGGTCACGAATCATGCCGAGGGTGACGAGGTCTTGGTGCAGTTCTGGTTCTTGCACTTTGCCGAGGGCGGCAAGAACGGTTTCGCGGTTGATGGTTGTCATTTTTCCTACCGGTAGGTGAATTGGGGGACGAAAAGAGGAGGTTGCAGGGGGGAATTATACCTTACCCGTCCGCAGCCTCCTCTTGGTTTTTGGGCTGTTGGGTTTACCCGGCTTTTGCCGCTTTGGCGGCTTCTTTGGCTTTGCGGGCTTCTTCTTCGCGGGCGTTGTTGAGGGGGCGGATGCTGGCGTAGTAGGAGGCGGGCTTCATGAGCCGGTCTTTGTTGAGCAGGTTGCGGGTGTATCTGGCGATGTCGTAGTCGTTGTCCATTTTGATGGCATCGAAGGGGCAGTATTCGGCGCAGAAGCCACAGTTCATGCAGATGTCTGCGTCTATGTAGAATTCTGCCGGTTGGGGGACGGGTCTGCCGGTGCTGGGGTCGCTTCCGCGCACAATCCAGATGCACTGCGGCGGGCAGGCTTTGGCGCAGATGCCGCAGGAGGTGCAGCGGATGTTTTTCTCTCCGTTGGTGCCTTCATCGTAGACCAGGAAGGGGACGAAGCGGAATTCTTCGGGGGTGGGGACGCGCTCTTCGGGGTATTGAACGGTGAAGGTTCCGGTGTTGTCTTTTCCGGAGCGGTGGGCGAGTCCTTCGGGGGTGTAGTAGCGTTTGCCCCACCAGCGAATGTCCTCCACGTAGGAGTCGATGAAGCGTTTAAGGGTAACGCCTAAGCCTTTGATTAAGCCTATTCCGTACATTGTTATTTCTCCTGTATCAGACGCGGGCAGTGCCTTTGCGTCCGAGCCTATCTGTCGAGTTCGCCGAGGACAATATCTACCATGCCCAGGATGCTGACGAAGTCTGCTATTTTTGTGCCTACGCACATCTTTTCCAGGGCGGTGATGTTGACGAAGGAGGGGGTGCGGATGTGGTAGCGGTAGGGGTTGCCTTTGCCGTTGGAGACGACATAGTAGCCCAGCTCGCCTTTGGGCGATTCTACCCGGCTGTAGGCTTCTCCGGCGGGGACGCGGTGGGTGTATTGGGGTTTGCCGCTAAAGAAGGGTCCTTCGGGGATTCCTTTGAGCGCCTGTTGCAGTATCCGCAGGGATTGGTGAATTTCGTCTATGCGGATGGTGTAGCGGTCGAGCAGGTCGCTGTTGTAGCGGACGGGGATGTCGAAGTCGAAGCGGTCGTAGATGCCGTAGGGTTGGGCGCGGCGGATGTCGTAGGGGATTCCGGCGGCACGCAGGTTGGGTCCGGTGACGGAGTAGGCGATGGAGTCTTCCGGGCTGAGGTAGCCAATGCCTTTGGTGCGGGAGACGAAGATTTCGTTTTCGGAGAGCAGGCGGTCGAATTCTTCCACT
>DYNS01000335.1 GCA_020720965.1 Anaerolinea sp.
GCCCACCATCAGCGCAGGCAGGAGGTCGTCTGGCATGTGGGGTATCAGGGCGCGGACGGGGCGGCGGATGGCGCTTTCTATATCTTTCCTTGCCAAGCCGTGATTTTGAAAAACCCAATTTTGCAGGATGTGAACCTGCTCCATGTTGTAGCCTAGCTCGCCAAACACATCCAGCGCCACCGAGGCGCAGCGGACGGAAGCGATTTCCGGTGAGAGGACGAGGAGGATGCTTTCCGCCGAATCCAGCCCTGCCAGGGTGCTGGCGCTCAAGTCGTGGGGCATATCCAAAACGGCGTATTGGTATTTGGTGCGGGCGAGAGTCAGGATTTTGGCAACATGCTCGCCGGTAATCCGCTCCGCATCCACAATCCGTTTGGGGGCGGCAAGCACATCCACCCCGGATTCGTGGTGAAGGAGGACTCGCTTTAGTACGTCTTCATCCATTTCTTCCGGGCTGTTGTACACCAGGTCGCTCCAGGTGTTTCGCAGGGCGAGGTCTAACAGCAGGGCGGTTTGCCCGTTTTGGAAGGCTAAATCTATCAGCAGGGTGGGTTTTTGCCATAGTTGGGCAAGCCCCACTGCCAGGTTGGCGGCAAGGGTGCTGACCCCAACGCCGCCGCGCAGAGAAAACACTGCGATAATTTTGGTTTTTTGGTCTTCTTGGGGCGGCTCCACCTGCGCCATGGAGCGGCGCAGGTGAACTTTAACCCTGGCTTGCAGTTCCTTGGGCTGGAACGGTTTGGGCATAAAGTCGTCTGCGCCGAGTTCAAACGCTTTTAATTTCTCGTTGATGTCGCCCAGGGCGGTGAGCATGAGGATGGGGATTTTGGCGGTTGCAGGGATTTTTCTCAGCCGCTGACACAGCTCGTACCCGTCCATCTCTGGCATCATCACGTCCAAAATCGCCATATCCGGCTGAATTTCGCCTACCATTTCCAGGGCTTCTGCCCCGTTGGAGGCGGTATACACTTCGTATCCGTCCACTTTGAGGGTGGCGGTGGTGAGGGCACGGATGACATCGTCATCATCTACGACCAAAATGGAAAGACCCATACAAACACGTCCTTTCGTGTCGGTTCACGGTTTGCTCAAGTGATTATAAGATAGCACCTTTCCGGCAGCCTTACAATCGCATATAGGTTCGACTCGCACAAGAAACGCCCCTCCCTGGGCTGGGAGAGGCGTTTTGTCATCGGAGATGAACGGTCTCGTTACGGCTCAGAGATGCTGAACCAGTCCACTTCCATTTTGACGGGGGTTGCCCGCAGGGAAGAGACCGAGAAGCCCACATTGCCGCGCCGCAGGGCGAACTTGCGCTCGATGTAGGGGCTGCCTTTGGGTTCCACGCCGTTGATGAAGAAGGAGAGTTCTTCGCCATCGCAGATGAGGGTGTATTCGTTTACGGCTTTGCCCTGTTTAATGGCAGTGGAGCCGCCGTTGGCAATCAGGTTATAGCCATCGCTCACGGCGTACAGTTCCCACAAGCCGTCACTCTGCACGTTCCACTCGTACCAGCCCTCATCATCTACGCGGCAGGTTAAACCAACCTGTTGGGTATTTACGCCCCGGTTTTCCACGTTAATGTCCACCCGCACGTTATCGTACACTTCGCCTTCATAGACATAGTAGGCGTAGAGGTGCGGTTCACCAATTTCAAATATCATCCGACTGAAGTCAAACGAGTAGGTCGCGCTGTCCACATCGGAGGTTTCGTCTCCCTGCACGACTTCGTAATACCACAGTGGGTCGGCATCAAACTGCTCCACAAAGTATTTGCTGACGGGGGCGGCGGGCGCTTCGGTGGGCTGCTCCATTGCCGGGGCTTCGGTCGGCTCTTCCACCGCTGGGGCTTGGGTGGGCTGCTCCACGACCGGCGCCTGGGTGGGCTGTTCTGCCACCGGAGCGGGGGTTTCTTCATCGGTCAGGTTTACGCTACATGCCAAGCCCACAATCAAAATCAGGCTGGCGACAAAAAGAAAAGGGCGGAACGTTTTCATCATTAGCTTCTCCTCGTAACAGGGTTGATGGTGCGCTGATGCTTCTGCGCTAAAGAAAGGAAATTTCGCTAAGAATCATAGCATACTCGTTCTGTTTTTCAATAGCGCATTTGTGGCATTCTTCAAATTCAACCTGATACAATACCGCCATGCCCAGCCTTTCCGATAAGTTGAAAGCCCTGGGGGTCAAAATCGGCGCCGCCGACCTGCCCCCGCCGACCCCCAAAGACAGCCTGCCCGCCCTCGCCGGTTTGGAAGGCGACTGGCAGCGCCTCCCCGCCGGCTTGGTTTGGGTGCAAAAGCGCGTTTTCCCCGCCGAATATTGGCACGGAACTTTGCCCATCTTTCCCCTGCCGCCTTTGCAGGGCTTGGCGTTATGGGCAGGCGACCCCCGCATTGCGGATTTGCAGCCCTCTCAACTGGCGTTTTTAGATACCGAAACCTCCGGCTTGGCTGGCGGAACCGGCACTTACGCCTTTATGGTTGGCGCCGGGCGTTTTGTGGCGCAGGAATTTCACCTTTCCATCTTCTTCCTGCGCGACCCCGCCGAAGAAGCCGCCCTGCTCCAAGCCCTCGCGGCATTCCTCGCTCCTTGCGCCGCCCTTGTCACCTTCAACGGCAAAGCCTTCGATGCCCCCCTGCTGAGAACTCGCTACACCCTGCACGGAATGCCCGCCCCTTTTAAAGACTTTGCCCACATAGACCTGCTGCCCCTCGCCCGCCGCCTATGGCGGGATAGGTTGCCCAACCGGGCGTTAAAGTATCTGGAAGAACACATCATGTCTGCCCCCCGCAGCAGCGAAGAAGTGCCCGGCTACGAAATTCCCTGGCTATACTTCGACTTCCTCCGCACCGGCGACCCCACCCTTTTGCAGGGCGTGTTTTATCATAACGCGATGGATGTCGTAGCCATGACCGCCCTCCTGCGCCTGACGGCGGATTGGCTGCACGCCCCCCTGCAAAGCGACATCCAACACGGGCAGGATGTCATTGCCCTGGCAAAGCTGCAAGAAGACCTGCATCAATGGGATGTGGCAGCTCAACTATACGAGCGCGGCTTGCAAACAAACCTCCCCGAAGCCGACTTTTGGCAGGCGATAAAGCGCCTCTCCACCCTGCAAAAACGGCGCGGCGACCTGCAAACCGCTCTGCGCCTTTGGCAGCAAGCCGCCGAAAACAACCATCCCTTTGCCCTGCTGGAACTGGCGAAACATGCCGAACACCGCCAAAAAGATTACCCCGCCGCCCTTGCCTACGCCCAAAAAGCCCAAGCCCTCCTCGCTGCGGATTCATCCCTGCCCTCCTACGCCCGCCAACACTGGCAAACCGAACTGCAAAAAAGAATCTCTCGCCTTTTGCAAAAACAGCAAAACGCCCGCTCACCCCGCTAA
>DYNS01000037.1 GCA_020720965.1 Anaerolinea sp.
ATGCTACGCCGCTCTCCTCGCGTGCAAACATGCCAATTTGCCCGGTAGCGTGACCGGGGAGTTCAACCGCCAGCAGGCTCTCATCCCCGAGAAGGTCAAAGCCGCGAGTGAAGGGCGCATATTCTTGGGGCAAAGGAACCGAAGCGGATGCATTTATCGGGGCGGCACGTTCGGCGAAATCGTTCGGGATGAGACCCGGCAGGTGTGCGTGGGAGAGAGCTTCCAGCCCACGCAGGTTCCGCACAGAATCATAGGCAGAGGGCAGGTAAACGTATTTCGCTCGTGGAAAATCTCCCAGCGCAGCCACATGGTCTGCATGAAAATGGGAAATAAAGACTTTGGTGATGTCGGCTGGCTTGATGTTGACGGTTGAAAGTTGATTGACCGCCAGTTGCTCCTCGCGCAATGTGACCGGGGTCATCATGCGGTACAGGCGCTCCGGGAAATGGCGGGTCGCGTTGAAAAAGCGGTAGGAATAGCCGGTGTCAAACAACATCGCGCCAAATTTAGGGTGCTCAAACAGTGCAAACATGGCTGGGAAGCGAATGTCCCGCCAGCGCCCGCCCTGGATGGCGAGGTGCTCGGGGCTGGTGCAATATCCGGCGGCGAAAATCGAGACTTTAACAGCGGTCATAGGTTTTCCTCAAGTTTCTTAAAAACTTTGTGCTCTTTGTGTCCTTCGTGTTTAATGGTTTTGCTCTTTCCACCAGCGCACAAAACGCTCGAAGCCCTCCTGCACCGAGACACGCGGCACGTAACCCAGGTCGCGGCGGGCGGCGGAAATATCGAGGGTGGTGCTCTTGGCTAACACGCCAACCATGTAACGGGTCAGGAGCGGTTCCGGCTGTCCGGGCAGGATGCGGCTGATGGCCTCCAGCACCGTTGCCGTGCTCATCGCCGCCGGGTAGGGGATGCTCCGGCGTGGATACTCATAACCAAGCGCCGCGCACACTTGCCGAATAAGCCCCCAGAGCGGCAGCGGTTCGCCGTTGGTGATGTTGTATTTGCGCCCCAGCAGCGTCTCGGGGGTTTCGGCACACAGCAGTAACGCATCGACCACGTTTTCCACGTAGGTCAGGTCGGTGATATTCTGCCCGTCACCAATCACCCGCAGGCGGCCACTCGCCAGCCGACTCATCAGGCGCGGCAGGATGGCGTTATCACCTTCGCCAAAGATGGCGCGAGGGCGAATGGTAATGACCGGCAAGCCGCGCCCGAAGGCCCGGTCGATTTCAACTTCTGCCAACTGTTTGGAGCGGGCGTACTCGTTGGCAGGCTGCGCGGGCAGCGGCGCGTCCTCGCGCACCTCCAATCGTGACTCAAAGCGGAAATAAATGCTCGGCGTAGAGACATGCACCAGCCGCCGCACCCCCGCCGCTTCGCACCCGGCAATCACATGGCGCGTCCCCAGCACGTTGGCGCGAAAAAACGCCGCCGCCGGACCCCAGGCAGACGAAAGCGCCCCGGAGTGAAAAACGACCTCCTGTCCCTGGCAAGCCTCCCGGATGGACTCGCCATCGCCCAGGTCGGCGCGCAGTGGACGCAATCCCTCGCGCTCCATCTCTGCCAAAATTGCCGGGTTGCGCCCCAGCGCCGTCACCTCGTCGCCGCGCGCGTGCAGCCGCCGCGCCAGCGCCTTGCCTAAAAAGCCGGTTGCCCCGGTCACCAAAACCTTCATCGTTGGCGAGCCTCCTGCGCTTGCTTAGCCAGTTTTTCGCGGATAATTTTGGAATTGTGCCGCACATCGGTGGGGAATTGGGGGTGAAATAGGATATTTTTGATGAAATGTCCCATTTCGTGGGCTTGCGCCAACTCGAACAGTTCCCCTTTTAACCGGTCTGGGTCAACCTCCCGGGCGGCTGGACTCAACTCCACCCACAGCCAGGCTTCCGCGAGGTAGTCCCGGTTCTCGCACGGGATTGAACCAGCCTTTCCCACGCTGACCAACGCGGAGCGATAGACCGCCGGGTGCGCGTTGAACAGCCCCTCCACCGATTCGGTGAACAGCGTCCCGGCGGGTGTCACCACCCGCTGCGACTTGCGTCCGCAGTACCACAGCCGCCCTTGCGCATCAAAATAGCCCAGGTCGCCCATGCGGTGGATAACTTCGCCGTTCTCTGTGGCAATTTTCCCCAGCCGGTTGTTTTCCTCGCGCCCGACATATTTCCCCGTAACTGCTGCGCCGCGCACCGCGATTTCGCCGATTTCTCCATCTGGCAGCGGTTCCGCGACTGAAAGTGCCTCGTCGCTGATGGGTAGGATTTCCACTAGCATCCCCTCCACCGGGCGGCCAATGCAGATTCCTGCGCCTTTGGCGGTGAGATGGCGGGTCTCCCCCAAAATCTCCTGGTTGTTGACGATGGTAACTGGCAGCGCCTCGGTTGAGCCATAAATGCCAAACAACTCGCCATCTGCTGGCAATAATTTGACAAACTGTTCCTGGATTTCCACCGGAGCCGGAGCGCCCGCCGTAATGACCTTTTTCAGGCTCTCGAACTTGATGCCATTATCCGTGCCATAGCGCGTCACCCGCGCCAACGCCGCCGGGGAGACGAACATCGTCTCGACCTGGAACTTTTGAATGGCGGCGCTTATTTTGGCTGGGTTGACCTTTGCCGGGGGCGGAAAACGCATCTCAGGGATGATAGCCGTCACGCCCAGCAGACAATCAATGATGGCAAAGAGCGGGAAGGCAGGCAGGTCAATCTCGTCACCACGCAGGTGCAGGGCTTGGGCAAGAATCTCGATTTGGGCGTTGAAATTTTCGGTGGTGTAGATGGCTCCTTTGGGCAAGCCCGTACTGCCGCTGGTGTAGACAATAGCCACTTCACCCCCCTCGTCTCTCCTCATTTGCGCCGGACTGCGCGAAAATTTCCCGGCGCGGGCAACATCTGCCAAGGTCAGGTTCCACTTCAGGCTATCCTTTCCCCAGCCATACAGCCAACGGATGGTCTGGCTGAGCGGCGAGCCGAAATAAACCTGCGGGGCGCACTCAGCCAGACAGGGGGTGACGTTTTTTAGACCAATCGCCGGGTCAACCATCACCGGGACAATGCCGGTTTGGAGAATGGCAAAGACCAGTGCGAAAAAATCGACGCTGGGCGGCACCATCAGCGCGGCTCGCGTCCCCGGCGGGAGGCCGTAACTGGTCAAGCCGCGCGCGAACAGGTTGGCGCGCTCCGCCAACTGACGGTAGGTGACCGTTTCCCAGGTGTTTTGGGGGCTGGGATGGATAAAAACAGGCTTGTTGGGGAATTGTGCGGCGTGGTGTTGCAAACGGGAGGCGAGGGACAGAGTCATGTCAGAAAATCCCGAATAACCTTGATTTGCTCGTCTGGTCGTTCCACTGAATCGTAGTGGGCGGTCTCGTCGAAAATGTGGACGGTAGCGTTGGGGTACAGGGAACGCATCGCGGCCTGCTCGGCGGGATTAGTCAGGTGGTCGTGGCGCATTTCCATAATCAGCAGGTCGCCCTGCCAGGCGGATAAATCATCGGGGCGGAAGTGATAGTTGGTGTGAATATCCTCCATCAGGGCAAAGCGGCTGATAAGTGACTCTTGCGTTTGGCGGCGGATGACCTCGCGGAAGTGTCCGCGCCAGAAGGCGTGCGTTGGCGTTCGAGCGGGGAAATACGCGGTAACGGAAGCCTGCATCAGCCAGTGGAGCAAGCCAAAGGGCAGGAAACGCAGCAGATTCAGTCCAAAACGGGCGGTGCGGGCACGGTTGGGGCCGGGAAAACCTGTATGGCTCAGGATACAGGCTGAAATCCGGGTTGGTATCTGGCGGAGAAAGGCTTGGGCAAGGAAGCCGCTGGAGGAGCCTCCCAAAATTGCGGCGTGTGAAATCCCCAACCCATCTAAAAAAACAGCAAAACTTGCACCGAGGGTCTGCACCTGCCCTATGACGGGCGGATACGAGACCGAAATGACCCGCAGGTGCGGCGCGAGGGCCAGGACGTAGAGAAAAGATGTCTCTGCCTCGCCCAGGAAGCCGGGCAGCAGGATAAGCGGCGCGCCGGCGGAGCCGGTATCGACCCAACGCCAGCCGTTTGCCTGCCGGAGCGGATATTGAGCCAGGAATTGGCGGTATTGGGTTTCAGGGGAGCCGGTCATATTCGCCGCCGCGCCGGACGTGGATTTTTTGTCCGCGCCAGAGAATGGTATTGTTGCTGAAAAGCAAGAACAGGATTTGGAAGGGCAGGACGAGCGCCACCAGCAGGAGCAGCGCCCAGCCCCAGGGCGGAGTCGGACGCTGGAGATAGGCGTGTGTGTTCCAGATGTAGGCGGCGTAGAAGGCTAACAGGCAGGCAGCCAGGGCGGGCGCGGCAGAGCGCTCCAACAGGGCGATTAGCAGAATGAATCCGGGCAGCAGGTTGGGCAGGCTGGCGGCAAAAGTGAGTGCCTGGGCGGGCAGGGGGGCGCCCGGTAGCATCATCTCGCGCGGAAAGACGAACCAGCGCTTCATCTGCGCCAGAAAGGCGGACAGGGTCGGCAGGTCGTTATCGACATCGTAAAGGGCGGGAGTTTGGCGGTTGCGCAGCCCGGCTTTTGTGACACGGCGAGCCAGTTCGTGGTCATCGTCGAGGCGCTGTTCCATGCCCGCCAGCCCGCCGATGGCGTCAAAATCGGCGCGGCGCAGGGCGTAGAGGTGGCCTGTGATGGTGTAGGGGTCTGCCAAATAGGTGGGCGGGATGTAATTGAGCAGGGCGTTGGCATTGACAAAGGCGCTCATCAGCCCGCCCCAGACCGTGCGCCAGTTGGTGTAACAAGCCAGCCCAAAGGTCGCACCGATACCCGCTTCGAGATGGCGGACGAGGGTCGGGAGCGTTTCGGGCCTTAGCAGGATGTCATCGTCGATGAAGCAGATGATTTCGCCGGTAGCCTGTTCCAGCCCAGCCAGTTGTTTGACCGTTTTAAGCGCCACCCCGCCGGGAGCATCCGTCAACACGATTGTTGGCTGCCAGGCCGGGAATTTTTCTTGCACTTTCTGGAAAATGGCTTGCGAATCGGAGTCTGTGGCATCGAAAACCAGGACTTGCTCCAAATTGCCGGGGTAGGGCTTTTGGGCGCGGAGGGTAAATACCGCCTCCAAATCATTCGGGCTGGCGGTAATGGGTTGCACCAGGCTCAGGCTCGGCCAGGGCTGCGGCACAGGCGGGGCAGGTCGGCGGAAAAAGTGGGCAATCGCCGCCACTTTCCAAGCGTGGTCGAAGATGTAGAAAGCAGAAATAATCAGCGCCAGAGTTATCAGCATACGGTTATTTTATGTCATAATTGTCTTGTTTAGTTTGACAAGATAACTACTGAGCACAGAATAAAATCATTCATCACTACGGTAGCAACGTATCATAAGCAAAATCGAAAAGATTCTGCCGTGTTTCGTGAAAAATAAGGAGCCTGATGCCTCAGCACCCTCTCGCTATTAAAATCGCCGGACTGGGCAAATATCTGCCCGAAAAAATCGTCACCAGCGCCGAACTGGAAGAACAACTGGATATCCCCTCCGGCTGGGTCGCGCAGACCACCGGGGTTGTCTCGCGGCGCTACGCCAGCGGCGAAACCGTCTCGCAGATGGCTACCTCCGCCGCCCAATCTGCCCTATGCATGGCAGGGATGCAGCCCTCCGACCTGGACGCCATCATCGGGGCATCTGCCAGTGTCCAGCAGGCAATTCCCTGCACCGCAGCCTTTGTCCAACGCGAATTGGGCGCGCCGGATGGCAAAAGCGCCTGTTTCGACATCAACGCCACCTGCCTGGGGTTTGTCTTTGCCCTGCAAACCGCCGTCCACCTGATTGCGGCGGGCGTTTACAAAAACGTGCTCATTTTTAGCAGCGAACTTGCCACCTTTTCGCGCAACCCCAAACAATGGGAAAGCGCCGTCCTGTTCGGCGATGGGGCTGCCGCAGCCATTGTCACCGCCGCCCAGCCCGGCGAAGCCAGCGCTCTCTGGCATTCGCGCTTTGTTACTTACAGCAGCGGCGCGGAACTGACCCAACTGGTCGGCGGCGGCACCCTCCACCATCCCAATGACCCCGCCACCACGCCTGAGATGAACATGTTCGACATGGACGGACCCGGCGTATTCAAAAAAGCCGCCCGGCTCGTCCCGCCTTTCCTCGATGAGTTTTCCAAAACCAGCGGCATCAAAAATGGCGATTACGACCAGGTCATCCCGCACCAGGCCAGCGGTCACGGTCTAAAACTGCTCACGGCACGCTTCGGCTTCCATCCCGAGCGCGTTTTCAACCACATTCACGAGCGCGGCAACTGCATCGCTGCCTCCATCCCCCTCGCCCTGACCGAAGCCGTCGAAGCCGGGCGCGTCAAACGCGGCGACAAAGTCCTGCTGCTCGGCACCGGCGCGGGTCTCAGTGTCGGCGGGCTGGCTTTCACCTTTTAAATGGACAAATCGGCGCTCATCACTGGCGCGGGCGGCGGCTTGGGGCGTGGCTTGGCGCTCGCCCTGGCCCGGCGGGGCTATCATCTTTTTTTGCATGGGCGGGATGAGTCCAAACTCCGGGCTTTGGCAGTGGAATTGGAGCCTTATTCCCGCCCCAGCCTTTACCGTGCAGACCTTTCCGACCCGGTAGCATGCTCCCGTTTCATCGACAGCCTCCTGGCTGAAACTGCGCCCCCGCGCCTTGTTATTCACAACGCCGCCCTCATGCCTGCCGGGGAGTTTCTCACCCTGCCCGCTGCGGAAATCGAATCGACTTTCGCAGTCAACCTGCTCGCCCCCGCCGAGCTGACCCGTCGCCTGTGCGCTGCCTCTCCTGCTCCCGAGGGAGTGATGTTTATCCTGAGCACCGCCGCCCGCTTTCCCCAGCCCTACAACAGTCTGTACTCCGCCTCCAAGGCTGGCTTGCGCTTCCTGGCTGAGTCTTTGCAGGTCGAACTGGCTGGGCGAACCCGTATCTGCCTGGCTTACCCACCGCTGACCGACACTCCCATGACTGCCCGCTTCGCCTTGCCCCTCCCCAAGGCTGCCCCGTTGCCTGTTGCAGAGAGAATCATCCGCGCCTATGAACGTGGTCAAAACGAAATCACCTGGCTTGATTGGGAGATTATGCCAGTGCTGGTTTATCGCCTGTTACCCCGCTTTTTCCGCCACCTTCTCCAATCCAAGCGCGAAATGCTTAAAAATGCGCTAAAACACGAAGGAAACAAAGTTTAAATTCAAAACCTTCGTGCTCTTGCTGTCTGCTTACCTCACGCTCCGGATGGGTTGTGTTTAAGGGTTTCCATGAACATCCTTCTGCTTATCTTTTCCATTCTCTTTGCCGAACGGATTCTCAAACACCTTCTTGTCGTCCGTTTCTTTCAGCGCTCCATCCCGCCCCAAACGCAGCCCATCACCCTGGTCAGTATCCTCCAACCCATCCTGAGCGGTGACCCGACCCTGGCGGCGGGCTTGGAGCAAAACCTGACCATGCAAACCCGCTACCCGCTCGAATTTCTCTGGCTGGTAGATGATGACGACCACCAAGCCCAACGCATTTGCCGCGATTTGCTCGCCCGTTACCCCGCCAAGCGTGCCCACCTGATTCTGCTCCCGCCGCCGGGACCGCGCCAGAACCCGAAAATGGTCAAACTCATCGCCGGGGCGCAAATCGCCAGCGGTGATGTGCTTTGCGTGCTGGATGACGACACCCGCCTGCCCGATTTTGGTCTGGATGAGTGCCTGCCCTCCCTAGACCAACCCGGCGTTGGACTGGCATTCGGCTTGCCCTACTACCTCAGTTTTGGGAATCTTTGGTCGCGGTTGGTGGCATACTTCGTCAACAGTCACAGCCTGCTGACTTACATCCCCTATGCCCTGCTGACCGAACCGGTCACCATCAACGGCATGTTTTATGCTATTCGCCGCGAGATTCTCGATAAAATCGGCGGCTTTGACGGTCTTGAAAACATCCTTGCCGACGATTTTGCCATCGCCCAGCGCGTACGCGGTCACGGCTACCGGCTGGCGCAGACTTCGCTACGGCACGCCATCAGCACCTGGGTCGCCGCGCCGCGCAACTACTTCAACTTAATCCAACGCTGGTTCATCTTTCCGCGCGAATCAATGATGCGCCATTTGAAAGGTCGCGAACAAGTCATTTTTTATACAGTGGTCCTGCTGCCGGTTTTTTCCCCCTGGCTGGTGCTGTTAATTTTGGCATTTTCACCAACCCTGTTGCCCGTCACCCTGCTCTATTTCCTCTACGACTACCTGATTTTTGCCCATTTTAACCTGGCTTACCTGAAGCGAACCTCGCCCTGGGTTCATTCCTACTGGGTTACGCTGCTTAGCCTGGCGCTGCCGCTCCAAATCCTGGCGGCATTGCTCGCCCCGCAACGTATCATCTGGCGCGGACATCTCATGCAAGCCGAAGCGGGCGGCGGCTTTCAATTCTTAGAGCGCCGAAAAAAGTAAATGGCAGGGGTATCTATTTTGACCATAGCACATTCAAAAAAACATTTGCATTCTCTCACCCCAAGCCCCTCCCCCGCCGGGGGAGGGGGGTAAAAATCCGTTTCTCTCTTCTTGGGGGAGAAGATTAGGGCAACAGCGAGCCATTGACCGAATCGGCGTAGGAAACGTCTGCGCTGAGCAAGCCTTTTTCTTTTGCCCATGCCAAAACGTCATCCCACTCCGCCTGGGATGATACCCCGCTGAGGGGGAAGGGCGGGGCAACGTAGGTTCCAGCCAGGGGCTGAGGCACCATCTTTTGCTCTGCCAGCAGGCTGGCATATTTTTGCGGGTCGGCGTTAATCGCCTTCACCGCGTCTTCGATGGCGGCGAGAAAAGCGCGGATGGCTTCCGGGTTTTCGTCTATCACCGCTTTGCGGAAGGAGATGACGCTCGCGCCCAGCAGCGGGGCGGAAGAGTCGTCCAGGACGATGGTTGCGCCGCTTTGGACAGCCAACGCACCCAGCGGGTCTGGCATGACGGCGGCGTTCAGTTCGCCCGTGCCGAGCAGCGACATACGGTCTGGAATTTTGGGAACAGCCAGGTATTTAATCTCTTCCGGGCTAAAACCGTTTGCCTGCAAAAGCCGGTCGGTCAGGTATTCGATGATGGTTCCCTGCGAGATGCCGATTTCCACCCCTTTTAAGCCGGAAACTTCACTAATGCCGGAGGCGCCGGAGGCAAGCAGGAAGAAATGACCCGCGCCGGGGCTTGCCATGTGACCATAACGCACTGCCTGCATCTGAATGTTTTCGCGGTTGAAGAACATGACCGAGAGCAGTTCGTTTAACGTTCCATCGGCTTGACCAGACTGGAGGAGTTGGTCGCGTTCTGGGGCAGAAGCAACCGGGATGAGTTCCACCTTTACGCCGTGTTTGGCGTAAAAATCTTCTGCCTGGGCAACGAACATGGGCAGGGTGTCTATGACCGGGATGACGGCAAGGCGCAGGGTGACTTCTGGCGCAGGGGCTGCCGGGGCGCAGGCGTTCAGCAGCAAGAGCAGGGGCAAAAAGGCGAGCAGGATTCGTTTCATGGGGCAGGGGTCTCCTTGGGTGGGGTTGGGTTTTTTTCTTGTGCGCCAATGGAGCGCAGCAGGAAGGTTTTCATTTCCGGGATGGAGGTTTCCAGGTCGGGCGAGCCGGTGTAAATCCAGTGAATGACGATTTCGTTCAGGGCGCCGACCCAGGCGCGGGCGGCGAATTCTGCATTTTGGGGGGGTAGGCTGCCATCGGCAATTCCTTTTTCTATTCGCGCCTGCACAATGGCGCTAAAACGGTTGTTGATGGCGCGGCGGCGCTCCTCGAAGGCGGCTCCCAGCCCAACGGCTTGCACCAGCACAATTTTTGCCAGGGGGCGATATTGGCTGAAGAGGCGCAAACTGGCGCTGAGAACGGCTTCCACCTGTTCGCTGCCGTGCGCCTCGGCTTGGATGGAACTGTCGAGGCGGCTTTCCAGCAGGCTGGTGAAGGTTTCTATCAGCCCGAAGAAAATCTCTTGCTTGCCGGGGAAGTGAAAATAGAGCGAGCCTTTGGAGGTGTTGGACTCGGTCACGATGTCGTCCATGCGGGTATCGTGATAGCCTTTTTCTGCAAAGACGCGCACGGCGGCTTCTAAAATTTTGGTACGGGTGTCGGTTGGGTCTGGATTCATGCTTTGCTCACTAGACTGACTGGTCGGTTTAGTGGCGGCAATCTTACTACAAAGGCGGGAGAGTTTCAAGCGCGGAAAATTAACGTCTTCTTTACGCCTTCTGCCTCAAGTCTCTTTTGGCTCTGCCGAAACTATTGCTGTAACAAAAAAACATCTTCACCGGAGGCGACCCCTAAAAAAAATAAACCCCAAACGCTCTTCCCCCCTTTGGCAAGACCCCATCCCTTTTTCTTTTTTACCCCTCGGGGAAGGAACCCCGACCACACATTCAAACATGGAGGTTTGAAATGGCTACCGTAGATATTACCCGCATCGCGTCCAATATTGGCGCACTCAATTCCCTCAACTCTCTGATGAACATCAACGCCAAACTGGCGACTCATCAGACCCGTCTTTCCACCGGCAAACGCATCAACAGCGCCGCAGACGACCCCGCCGGTCTCACCATCGCCACCAAAATGCTCGCCCGCTCCGAAGGTTTGAAAGTTTCGCTGGACAACATCGGCGACGCCAAGAACATGCTCTCGGTTGCCGAAGGCGGTCTCAGCAAGATGAGCGACATCATCGTGCAGATGCGTAACAAGGCAGAGCAGGCGGCTTCGGACACCCTCGGCGCTTCGGAACGCGCCACCATCCAGACCCAGCTTTCCTCCTACGCCGAGCAGCTTCAGAACATCGTGGACGAAACCAAATGGAACGGCGTAAAACTGCTGGATAACACCACCGGCAACAAAGTCTTCCAAACCGGTGTAGACGAGGGCGAAAGCACCACCTGGGTTCTGCCCGACAAACTCGACCCGACCACCCTCAACCTTTCCGAAGTGGTTGCCAACGTGACTGCCACCTTTGTCAATGTGAGCGACTCCTTCTCCGGCGGCACGAGCAGCAGCCAACTGGGAACCATGTCCGAACTCAGCACCGGCGATTACTCCTTTGAAGTGTTGGACAAGGCAACCTCCGCCACCCAGGGCAAAGCCACCCTGGATACGACCAGCACCCTGCTGAACGGCGTGAACGCCCTCGGCACCTCCAACGCCCCCGCCGGTGAACTTGCCTCCGGGCGTTATAACCTGAAGATTACGGCGGTGGCTGGCGCAGCGGATGTAAGTTATGTGATTACCAACCTGGATGATGCCACCTGGGACGGTGACGGCTCCATGACGGTCTCGAATGAAGACATTTCGGCGGGCAACCTGCTCACCTCTGCTGGTACGACCTCCGGCGTTGCCCTCACCTTCGCCACCGACCCCAGCGGCTTGGTCGCCGGGCAGTCCATGAACTTTGAATATATCGCCAGCAACCAGGCAAAGTTTGAACTGAACGATGCCTCCGGGCAGGCAGTCCAAATTGCCCGCAATACCAGCGGCACCCTTTCCGGCTCCTCGGCATATTACACCGCCGCCGGAACCTACCAGACAGGGCGCGGCGTCAGCATCACCCTGGGCGCTTTTACCGACATCGCAGCAGGCGAAACCGAGAACCTGACCTACAAGCAAGCCGACAACTTCTCGGTCGATGTCTCCACCGCCGTCAAGGCTGGCGCGTACATGACCACCGCCAACTATGCTCTGGACAAAGTCACCGGCGCCCTTTCCGACCTCGGCTCGCTGATGGCTCGCCTGACCTTCAAAGAAGACTCCATCTCCACCGCCCAAATCAACGTGGAAGCCGCTCACAACCGCATTATGAACGCCAACATGGCAGAAGAACAGATGAACGCTTCCAAATACGCCATTCTGCAACAGACTGCCGTTGCCATGCTGGCGCAAGCCAACCAGGCTCCGCAGAACCTGCTCAGCCTCTTCCGCTAGGCGTAATCTCTCCACGCAACCGATGGGGGAGGCGCACCGCGCCTCCCCCCTTTGCCGCTCTTTGAAAGAAGGTGAAGTATGGCAAGCAGCATTTCCTCCATAGACTCGTTGATGACCAACCTCGCGCCCACCTTTCAGACCACCATCAAAGCCATCATCGAAGCCGAAAGCGCCCCCCTGAACCAGGTGAAAGCCCAAAAAGACTCGTTGGAACTGCGGCGCGGCGTGTTTAACGACCTGAAAACCAACTTCGATTCCCTCCAGAACGCCCTCAAAGCCCTCATCAGCACCGAAGCCTCCTACGGCTTGAAGATGACCCCCAAACTAAGCGTCGCCCCCGCCCTGGCAGGCTCGGCGGTTGCCACTGCCAGCCTCAGCGCCGAAACCGCCCCTACCGCAGACTATTCCCTGGCGGTGAGCCAACTGGCAAAAGCCCACAGCCTCGCTTCTGCGGCAGTTGCCAGCCCAGACCTTGCCCTGGGTAAGAGCGGCACGTTTTGGATGGGTGGAACCGGGGTTGCCGACTTGCAAACCGAAACATCCCCTGGGGTGTACTCGCCTTTTGTGGCGGCGGGCAGCCTTACAGCCGCCTCCACTGCCCTGGTAGCCAGCGGTCAGCGCGAGTTGGGGACGGGGACCTACACCCTTCAGGTGCGCGATTCTGCCGGGGTACGCCAATTCCGCCTGGTGAACGCCGATTCCAACCCGGTTTCCCTCCGCAAAACCGATGGCAGCAACGCCTTCACCGCCGACTGGCAAGCCATGCCCTCCGGCGCTTACGACACCGGGCGAGGGCAAACCCTTACCTTTAACCCCAACAACGGTTTGGAAAGCGTTTCTTTTTACTACACCGCCAGGGGAACTTCCCTCCAGGTCAGCGCAACCGATACGCAGCGCAGCCTGATGAACGCCATCAACGCCGCCGAACAGCCCGAAGGCAGGCACTTTACCGCCGCCATTGTCGCCAACCAACTCACCCTCACCGCCGCTCAAACCGGAGAAAATCATGGCATGGTGTTTAGCGACGGGGCAGGGCTGGGCTTTAACACCCTTTTGCAAAGCGCCCAAAACGCCCAATTCACCCTCAACGGCATGAGCGTCTCCCGCGCCTCCAACACCGGCTTAACCGATGTGCTGGAAGGCGTTACCCTCAACCTTGCCGGGGATGCCGAAGGCAAAAGCGCCCTCCTCAGCATTAGCGCCAGC
>DYNS01000336.1 GCA_020720965.1 Anaerolinea sp.
GGGGGGGGGGGGGGGGGGGGGGGGGGGGGGGGGGGGGGGGGGGGGTATCTGCCGATTCGTAGGCGGTGAATTCCGTGCGGAGTTCATCCACCAGTATTTTGGGCGGGGTGGTGGCAGAATCTAATTTGCCGATGACGAGGAGGACTTTGCCGTCTTCACAGAGGGAGCGGTATTTTTCCCAAGTGCGGGGGAAGAGTACCAGTTCCAGGTTGCCGGTGAGGTCTTCCAGAGTGACGAATCCCATCATTTTGTCGGTTTTGGTCTTGTAGGGGCGGGTGGAGACAACCAACCCGGCAACCCGAAGGGGTTGTCCGTTGCTTAGTTCGCTCAGTTGCGCCGAGGCGATGATGTTGCCCTGAAGCAGGTATTTTTCGTATTCCTTCAGCGGGTGGTCGGAAAGGTATAAACCGATGAGTTCCCGCTCCCAGGCGAGGGCTTCTTTTTTGTCGGTCTTGAGGTTGGGGAGGGTGATGTTCTGAACCTGTACACCGGTGGCAGCCCCAAACAGGGACATTTGCCCACTTTCGGCGGCTTTGTGGTGGCTGGCGCTGGCTGCCACGATATTTTCCAGCGCCTGGAGCAAAGCAGCGCGCTCCCCGAAGGAATCCATGCCCCCGGCTTTGATGAGACATTCCAGAGAGCGCTTGCCCACCGATTTCAGGTCGGCGCGCTGCGCCAGGTCGTTGATGTCGCGGAAGGGGGTCTGTTCGCGCCCTTGCAAAAGGGTCTGCACCGGAGCCGCGCCCACGTTTTTGATGGCGCTCATCCCAAAGCGGATGGCGGTTTTGCCTGCGGGCAGGTCTTCGATGGTGAAATCCAGCCCGGAGTGGTTCACGTCCGGCGGGAGGACTTCGATGCCCATGTTGCGGGCTTCGGCAATGTAGAGCGAGACTTTGCTGCTATCGTCCTTGAATACGGACATGAGGGCGCTCATGTACTCGGCGGGATAATGGGCTTTGAGGAAAGCCGTCTGCACCGAGACCAAGCCGTAGTCGGCGGCATGGCTCTTGTTAAAACCATAACGGGCGAACTGCTCCCAGTCTTCAAAGATGGCGGTGGCGGTGGCTTTGTCCATAATGCCGCGCTCCACTGCGCCTTTGATAAATTTTTCTTTGTTTTTGGCAATTTTATCGGCAAGTTTTTTAGAGATGGCTTTCCGCAGGTCGTCCGATTCGGAGCGGGTGAAGCCGCCGATTTCTACGGCGGCGCGCATAATCTGCTCCTGATAAACAGGGATGCCGTAGGTATCGCCAAAGATGGGGGCAAGGGATGGATGACGGTATTCGATGGGTTCTTCGCCGTGCATCCGCCGGATGTAACTGGGGATGAAGTCCATGGGACCGGGGCGGTAGAGGGCAACCATGGCGATGATGTTGTCCAGGTTGCGGGGTTTCATCTCCACAACCCAACGAGTCATTCCTCCCCCTTCCATCTGAAAAATGCCTGCCGTTTTGCCTTCTGCCAGGAGAGAAAAGGTAGCCTCGTCATTTAGGGGGATGTTGTTGAGGTCGTATTCCACGCCGTGCCGGTTTTTTATCATCTCACAGGCGCGTGCCATCACGGTGAGGGTGGAAAGCCCTAAAAAGTCCACCTTCAGCATTCCCATGCTGTCCAAAATGCCCATCTCGAACTGGGTGACCGTTTTGATGGGCGATTCGTCTGAGCTGTTGGTGGGGCGGTGAATGGGGATGTATTCGGTAATTGCCTCGTCTGAGATGACCAGTCCGGCGGCGTGTGTGCCGGCGTTGCGGACGACTCCCTCCATGTGGATGGCGGTATCGACCAGGTTTTTCACTTTAGGGTCGGAGTTGTAGGCGGCTTTGAAGTCTGGGACTTCTTCCAGCGCCTGGGAGAGGCTCATGGGCTTGCCGGGGATGTTGGGGACGAGTTTGGCGACCTTATCCACTTCCGGGATGGGAATATCCATCACGCGGGCGACATCGCGCAGCGCCCCTCGCGCCGCCATGGTGCCAAAGGTGATGATTTGAGCAACTTTGTCATCGCCGTATTTTTTGGCGGCGTACACCAGCATTTCGGAGCGGCGGTCATCTCGAAAGTCCAGGTCTATATCCGGCATGGAGACGCGCCCAGGGTTGAGAAAACGCTCGAAGAGCAGGTGATGTTCGATGGGGTCTACGAGGGTGATGAAGAGCGAATAGGCAACCAGAGAGCCAGCCGCAGAACCTCGGGTGTTGTACCAGATTCCGTTTTCGCGGGCGTGCCGGCATAAATCCCACACGATGAGGAAGTAGGCGTTGAAGCCCATGGTATCAATGACGCCCAGTTCAAACTCCAGCCGCTCGCGGATTTCGGTGGCGTTTTTGCGGGAGCCGTAGCGTTTTTCCAGCCCTTCGTCACAAAGTTTGCGGAGGTAACTTCCTGCGGTGTAGGCGGGCGGGACGGGGAATTCTGGCAGGTGATAGCCCTTGAAGCCGAGGTCTACGTTGCAGCGCTCGGCGATTTCGACCGTGTTGGAGAGGGCGGAGGGGATTTCGGCAAAGAGGCGGCTCATTTCCTGCGGGGAGCGCAGGTAGAAGGTCTGGCTGTCGTAGCGCATCCGGTCCGGGTCGCTGAGGAGTTTACCGGTCTGAATGGCGAGGAGGATGTCCTGGTATTGGGCATCTTCCGGTTCGATGTAATGAACATCGTTGGTGGCGACAAATTTGGCGGAGTATTTTGCGCCGAGTTCCACCAGTTGGCGGTTGAGGTCCACCATTTCGGCGATGTTGTGCTGCTGCAGTTCCACATAGAAGCGGTCTGGACCAAAGACATCGTAGTACCAGTTCATGCGCCGGACGGCTTCTTCGGGTTTTTCTTCCAACAGGTGACGCGGGATTTCGGCAGACATGCAGCCGGAGGTACAGATGAGTCCTTCGGCGTGTTCGGCGAGGAATTCGTGGTCGATGCGCGGGTAGTAGTAGAAGCCGTCCATTTGGGCGGCGGAGGTGATTTTGAGCAGGTTTTTGTAGCCGGTTTCGTTTTCTGCCAACAGCAGCAGGTGGCTGGATTTTTTATCCAATTTAGAGTCGCGGTCCGACATGCGGCGGGCTGCCATGTAGGTTTCTACGCCGATGATGGGTTTTATTTCGGCGGCTTTGGCGGCGTTGTAAAACTCGACCGCGCCGAACATGGTGCCATGGTCGGTGATGGCGAGGGCAGGCATGCCCATCTCTTTGGCGCGTTTGACCAACTTCTTGATGTTGCTGAAGCCATCCAGAAGTGAGTAAACGGTGTGGGTGTGAAGGTGGACGAAGGACATGGGGAAGTGAAAAGTGGGAAGTGAAAAGTGAAAAGTGAAAAGTGAAAAGTGGGAAGTGGGAAGTGGGAAGTGGGAAGTGGGAAGTGGGAAGATTATAGCAT
>DYNS01000038.1 GCA_020720965.1 Anaerolinea sp.
CCAGCCGTTGGGGCAGGTGGCAACGTAGCTCAGTTTTTCGCCGTTATATTCGCGCCAGCCGTCTCCATCGCTATCAACAACACCGGCTTCATCCAACATCTTTTTGGCACCTTCGATGTCGTTGCCAGCCCATTGCAGGTCGGCTACGGCAGCGTGGTCATACAGGGCTTGTTCGCCGGCGGTGGGGTTCATCAGCGAGCGGGGAGCCTGGTCGAAGGTAGCGGACTGGTTGGTCATCGCATTGGCGATGATGGTGGGGTAATCTACCGCCATGGCAATCGCTTTGCGGATGGCGGGTTGGTCCAAACCGGGGGAGGTGAGGTTGTAGAAGGCGGTGGGGAGGGTCGCGCCGATTTGGTAGGGGGCTTCCGGCAGGTAGGTGGAAATCGGGAGACCGTCTTTCAACCACAAATCTTGCACGTTGGAGTTGAACTGTTGTGACACATCCACTTCGCCAGCCTGAAGGGCGGTGGTTCCGGCGGCATTGTCTTTGAAGATGACGTGCGCCAGGTATTTGGGCGCGGGCAGTTTGCCCCACATGGAGGCATCCTGACCCCAGTAGTTTTCATCGCGGACGTAGACGACCTTGGTGTCGTCTGCAAAGTATTTGCTGTAAGGACCAGACCATACGACATCTTCGGCGGTGTCGGCGAGCAGTGCGGTGGCATCACCGGCTACCCGTTCTTCCAGGGTCTGAGTCCAGGCTTTTTGAATGACATAATTGGTGCTGAGGTAAGAAGCCACGAGAAGAGGATTGACGGTTTTGCCATCTTCGCCCAGTTTGGCTTTGACGAGGACGGTCTGTGCATCAACGGCTTCGATGTTTTCGATGTAGGGAAGATTGGCGGAGCCAACCGGGGTGCTGTACTTCACATGGGTTGCCCAGGTGTAGGCAACATCTTCGGCGGTGACGGGGGTGCCATCGCTCCAGTGAGCAGCAGATTTAACCTTGAAGGTGATTTCGGTGCGCTCGGCGTTCCAGGTGTAGTCGCCATCGGCGAGCAGGGGATAAACCTTGCCGTCGAGCATGTTGTACAGGTAGGGGGTTTCAAACATGGTAACGCGGGAACTGTCCTGTTGGGCAATTGCCAGGGCGTTGTTCATGCTGTTGGAATAGGGATTCCAACCGACAACCGGACCCCATTGCTGCCCGTTGAAGTACAGGGTTTCGTTGCGGGGCAGAGAGTTCGGGTCGGCGGGTTCTTCGGCGGCGGGGGCTTCGGTGGGAGCGGGGGCTTCGGTAGCGGCAGGGACTTCCGCAGCAGGGGCTTCGGTGGCGGGGGCGCCGCAGGCTGCAAGCATCATCGAGGCGATGACCAGCAGAGAAACAAGGTACAGCATTTTCTTCATGGTGAATTTTCTCCTGAGTTTTTAGGACGAGAAAGATGTGAAAACATGCTTCAAAACCAGAAACTGCTGAAATTGGCGTTTGACCTCCTTGTAACAAACCTTTCTTTGTAAAAATGGGGTAAAGCAAGCCCGGCACAAATGCACAACCCGGACAATATAAAAATAAGAGAAGACGGGAGGGAGATGAATCGGTTTTTTGGATGATTTTGAAAACGCAAAAACTGCCAAATTCCCCGCCTCCTTTATATTAAGGAATGATTAACACCCAAAAAGTTACCCAATTGCTATAATGGGGATTGTTGGGTAACTTTTTGGCTTGTGAGGTGATATGCAAACGGAGAAAAAGCCCATCGTAAAAGACGGTTTTTTGCTTGGCGTAGAGCCGCCCATTCCGGTTGGTTCTACGCTTTGGTTTCAGTGGCTTGCCAGCGCCAAAAAATTCTCGTTTAAGCGCTCCAAGGGCGGTTACATTGCCCAATGCGAAATTCGGCGCAACAAACCATATTGGTATGCCTATAAACGCCAGGAAGGTAAACTGCACAAAGCCTACCTGGGCAAAACCGAAGAAATTACCCTGGAAAAACTGCAACAGGTGGGTTTATTTTTTGCAGGCGAGGTGCAGGCAAAGCCCCTGCCCCCGGTTTTTACCCCCGGCGAAGCCTACCCCTTGGAATCGCGCATCGACTCTTCCTTTTTGCCGCTTGCCAAAGTAACCGTCCCCGTTCTGCCTCGTCAGATGGTTTCCCGCCCTCGCCTGCTCCAAAAAGTGAACACGGCGCTTACCATTCTGTATGCCCCCAGCGGCTTTGGCAAAAGCACCACCCTCAACGACTGGAAGAAAACCTGCGGCTACCCGGTTGCCTGGCTCTCTCTGGACAAGCATGATAACTCCCCGCCTTATTTTTGGCGCTCGGTCATCTCCTCCTTCCAAACCATCGACTCCGGCTTTGGCAAAAACCTCAGGGCTTACCTCAGTTCTGTCACCTCTACCCAACCGGCGGAGGTGATTCATTCCCTGCTGCTAGACCTTTTGGAAGCCCAAACCCTCTTTCCGCGCCTGGGGCTGGTGCTGGATGATTTTCACCACCTCAGCCACTCCGGCATTTACGATGCCATCCAAACCCTGCTGGAGCACCTCCCCGCTCATTTTCACCTCGTCATCTCCGGGCATACCCGCCCGCCCCTCTCGCTGGGACATTTACGCGCCCAGGGCTTGCTGACGGAACTGGACGTAAACGACCTGCGCTTCACCCTGCCGGAAGCCATCCATTACCTGCAACAATACCCCCAAGAGCCGCCCCTCGCCTACGCCGACCTGGAAAAACTGGCTCGGCACACCGAGGGCTGGGCAGTGGGGCTTACCCTCACCGCCCTGGCATTGAACAAGCAGGAAGACCAGCGTCAGTTTATAGACACCTTCAGCGGGGCGCACATCTACATGCGCGAATATTTTATGGAGACGGTTCTCCAGCGCACCAAGCCGGAGGTGCAATCTTTCCTCCTCAAAACCGCCATCCTCAAAAATCTCACCGGCGGGCTGTGCAACGCCATCACCGGGCAAACCAATGGCGATGAAATGCTGGAATATCTCTGGCACAAGAATCTTTTCATCGTCCGGCTGGAGAAAAAAGGTTGGTATCGCTACCACGACCTCTTCGCCGAGATGCTGCATAGCCAAACCGAGGCGCGTTACCCGCAGGAGATTTCGCAATTGCATCAACGCGCCGCGCAGTGGTACCGCGAACAATACGCCCCTGCCGATGCCATCTACCACCTCCTCTCGGTGGAAGCCTGGGACGAAGCCGCCAGCCTGATTGAAGAGATGGCGTTACGCGAGTTGGAACAATACGGAGAAGACTCCCGCCTGCTGCGCTGGGTGCAGGATATTCCCGAAAGCGTGGTGCAAAAACACAAAAACCTGCTCTTTATGTACATGCGTCTGGCAAACAACGCCATTTCTCAACACAAAACCGAAAAATTCATCCGGCACATCGAAAGAAACATCTCTGGCAAGCCTGCCAGCCAGCAAACTCAGGACGAAAAAGACGTTTTGGTGGAAATTGAAGCCATTCAGCGCACCTGGGCGCAGGGCGTTGCCTTTGTGCCTCCTGCCCGCTCTGGCAATGAGTACGATGCCCGTTGGAGCCTGCTCAACCGCCTGTACCTCCTCAAACCGGCTTATAGCCAATGCCAGGAACGCGCCGAAGAGCCAATCTTCACCCTTTTGCGCGAAGCCCAGGCACAGAACAACCTCTTCGTCACGTTGATGGCTGGCGGGGTATTAGCAAAACGCTTTGTACTTTCGGGGCAACTCAAACGAGCCGAAAAAATCTGCAACCAGGTGTTGGATACTGCCCTTGCCCAAAGGGGGCAACTGCCAGAGACCGCCAGCATTGCTTTGGGGGTGCTGAGTCAGCTTCATATTGAACGCAACGAAATGGAACTGGCAAACAAATACCTGGCGCAAGCCTCCAAGGTGGACCCGAACCCTACCAGCACCAACATGCCCATTCAATTTGCCATTCTACGCGCCAAAATTCAAATGGCGCTCCACCAAAAAGAAGAATCCCTCGCCACCATCAAAACTGCCCAACAACTCAACGCCAAGCGCCCCTCCGGGGTTTGGAGCCAGGAAGACCTGCTCGCCCACGAAATTTTGCTGCATCTGCACATGAACAACCTGCCAGCCGCCGAGCGCCTCCTGGCAGAAATCCCCGCCGGAACCGAACACACCTTTTTGCAACAACTGCAAGCCGAACTGTACCTGAAGAAGAACCAATTTGCAGAAGCCGAAGAAACCCTGTGGAGGGCGATAGAAAAATTCCCCAGCCTCGTTATGCTGGAACCCCTGCTGGAAGCGAGAGTCTTACTCTCTTTGGCATTGTTCCGGCAAAACAAGGTGAACCAAGCCGTTCAGGTGATGATTGGCGCTCTGCGCCTTTCCGCCCCGGAGCATTTCATCCGTCCCTTTTTGCGCTGGGGCGAAGCCTGCGGACCCATCCTCCTGCTGGCAGAGGAAGCCCAGGGGTTGGGCAGAGAATCGCAAGCCTTTATTCAAAAAATTCTTAAAAGTTTGGCAGCCCAGGGAGAGCCTTGCAAGCCCCCCAAAGCCGCCATGGACAAACTCATCGCATCGGCATCCATCTCTGCGCGGGAGAGGGAGGTGCTGTTCCTGTTGGCGGAAGGCTATTCCAACCGGGAGATTTCCCATCATCTTTCGGTTTCGGAAAGCACGGTAAAAACCCATCTGGGTAACGTCTACGCCAAGTTGAATGTAAACAGTCGGGTTCAGGCGGTTTCGCAGGCGAAGCAGCTTCAGATCATTCCCTAACAGGGCGGAGAGAAGCCCCCAAACCGGGCAGGCTGGGCAGGCAAAGTTCTGCCCCCTGGTACAAGATTCCCTCAAAGGGGTCGTTGGCAACCAGCAGGGGACCATCCAGGTCGAGATAATCACACAGCGGGGCGAGATGCGCGGCGGCGGTGACTCCGAGAGAGCTTTCCACCATGCAGGAGAGCATAATCCCCATGCCATGTGCGCGGGCGGTGTGAATGGTGCGAAGCGCCTCCCGGATTCCGCCGGTTTTCATCAATTTCACCACCACCCCATCCACCGCTCCGGCGTACCGGGCAACATCTGCGGAGGTCTTTACGCTTTCATCGGCGTAAATGGGCAGGGTTACGCCCTGTTCTTGCAGGCTTTGGCGCAGTTGGCGATAGGCTTGGGGGTTGCCGGGCGGCAGGGGCTGTTCCACCAGTTCCAGGTCGTAGGCTTGCAGGCGGGGGATGAGACTTTGGGCTTGTTCCAGGCTCCATCCGGCGTTGGCATCCACCCGCAGGCGGGCGTTAGTCACGGCGCGGATGGCGGCGAGGCTTTCTTCTGGTTGTTCTGCCCCTAATTTGATTTTGAGAACGGGGAAGCCGCTCTCTTGGGCGGCTTGTGCCATTGCCTGCGGGGTATCTATGCCGATGGTGAAGGAGGTGGGCGGCAGGGGGGCGGGGGCCAGCCCCAACAAGCGGTACAGGGGTTGGTTCAGCAGTTTGCCCCACAGGTCGTACAGCGCCATATCCACTGCGGCGCGGGCGGCGGCTGCGCCGGGGGGAAGGGCTTGCAGGTTTTCTTCCAACGCAAACGGGTCGGGTTGCAGGGGCGGCAGGGCGCGGAGGTAAGTCAGCAGGCTTTGCTGGGTGTCGCCGTAGTAGGGGACGGCGGCGGCTTCGCCGTAGGCGCTGATTCCTTCGTATTCCAGACGCAGCAGGGCGTTATGGCGCTGGTCGCTCGCGCCGTGCGAGACGCGGAAGGTGGTTTTTAAGTCCAGGGTAAGGGGCAGGGCGGTTACTTTCACCAGTACCGCCTTGCGCCGCGATAGTTCTCATGCAGCCATTTGCCGTAGCGCGGGCTTTGAGGGTTCAGGCTGTTGGTGGAGACTCCCCAATCCGCGCCGTTGGCGTGAATAAATTCCGCCCCGCCGAGGGAAATGCCAACATGGCTGATGTGGGCGTGCCGGGCGTAGCCGCGTGCATCGGGACCGGGGATGTCTTCTTCGGCGGGCAGTTCTCCAAAAAAGAGCAGGTCGCCGGGTTGTAAATCGCCCTGCACGGGGGTTCCGCAGGCAAATTGCTGGTCGGCATCGCGGGGCAGGGTAATGCCCATGCTGGCGTAAAAAGTCCCGGCAAAGCCGGAGCAGTCGTAACCGTAGGGGGTGCGTCCGCCCCACAGGTAGGGAACACCCGCAAAACGCTGCATCAGGCGCAGGGCTTGGGCGATTCCCTCCGGGTTGGGGGACAGGGGGCTGGAAAGGTCTGACAGGGCGACCTGCCAGAGTCTGCCATCCGGCAATTCCACCCAGGCACGGTCTTGTTCGGTTTTCTGAATTGGCAACCGCACCCCAAAGGGGATTCTCTGCACCAGGGCACCGCTTTCGTCTCTGGCTTCTGCCAGCCTGGCAATGACAAGGCTTTGGCTTGCGGCGAGGTAATCTTCCACCGCTTCGGGTTCCAGGATGTGTAGGGCGCGGGTGTGTACCCAACCGAGGTAAGAGTCATGTTCCACCCGAACTTTGCTCCAGTCTCCGGCGGTTTCCAACACGCGGACGGCTTCGCCGAGGCGTACCTGGCTCACCCGCTCGCTGAGGATTCCAGGGCGGCGGCGCAGGTCATCTACCGGGCGGTTGACGAGCGCCCAGGGGGTTTGGGTGTGGAGTTGAACGTGGATTTGGTCGCCTGCGCCGGGGAAGAGTTGCAGGGCTTCTTCTCGCATGGGGGCGGTGAGGACGCTGCCGGTGAGGTTGTTTTGGGAGTCCAGGCGCAGGTCAAAAATGCCATCTCTCTCGTCTGGGTGATGTTGCAGTTTGTAGCGGTGCAGGGCATCCCCGGCGGGAGTGGCGCGCCGCGCCCAAAAATCGGTTACTCGTTTTAGCCATTCGTCCAGCATATCCTCGTGAACGTTGTGTCCGATTCCTTGGGGAACCCACAGTTCGCTGGCGGGGATGTGCCTTGCCATAAATTCCGCGTGTTGGCTGGGGGCGTTCACCGCATCTTCCCCGCCCTGAATGAGGAAGACGGGGCGGGTGACCGCCTGCAAGTCTTGGGCGGTGTAGTTGGGTTCGGAGATGAGTTCTTGCAGGGTGATTTGGATGAGGGTGCGCCAGTAGTCCGCGCCATGTGTGGGGGCGTGGAGCTCTTGCATTTCGCGCAGCCAGGCAGGGCGCTCTTTTTCGATAAAGTCTGGGTTGAAGATGGGGGGTTCTTTGATGGGTAAATCTGGGCTGACCCATGCGTTGCCTGCCTGAATGACGCAGGTTTGGGTGAGGGCGGGGTGTTCCATCAGCATCAGCAGAGCGATGTTGCCTCCGTTGCTGTGACCGACAACGTGGGCGCTTTCAAAGCCCAGGGCTTGCAGCAGGGCTGCCATATCGGCGGCATGTTCACGGAAGGTGTAGGTGTTGTGGGGGTTGGTGGATTTTCCGTGTCCGCGACAATCTGGCAGGATGATGTAATGATTGGATTCCAGCCGGGTAACGGTGTTGTACCAGCAAGAGCGCCCGGTTTGGGTGGAGCCGTGAATGAGGAGAACGGGAACTGCGCCGGGTTGGGGTGTTCCAAAGGTCTCGTAATAGATTTGTGCGCCGTGAATGTTTTGGTAGGGCATGGGAGCCTCCGAGGGGGCGGGATTTGGAGCGAGTATATCACCCAGCCGGGCGGATTCGCTTTAAGAAGCCGGGGGTGTTGAGGGAGCGTTCCAACAGGTAGGTGAGGTAGGCTTGAGTGAGTTTTTCTATTTTTTGTTTTTGGGGAGGGGTGGGTTGGGCGCGGGCGGCTTGCTCGTAGGCGCTGCGCTGAAAGTGGCGCAGGTATTTAAGGGGTTCGGTTTCCACCTCCCACACGCCCGGCAAGCCTGTTCCGCAGGAGGGGCAGAGTACCCCGCCTGCCAAGGGAGAGAAGAATTGGTCTTCCGGTTGAATTTCTCGCCCACAGTTGGCGCAGGAGAAGAGTTGGGGGCGGAAGCCTAACAGGTCTAACAGGCGAATTTCGTAGTAGCGCAGGGGCAGCCAGCCGTCTTCCTGGGCGGCGAGGCGTTGCAGGGTTTCTGTCAGCAGGTGGTAGAGGGGAATGTTTGCGCCCTCGCCCTCGTAGGTAAAGCGGTCCAGCAGTTCCAGGGCGTATAACGCACCGGTGAGGCGGACGAGGTTTTGCTGGAGGGGCAGGTAGGCTTCCTGGGTTTCCACCTGGGTGATGATGGGTAGGTCGTGGCTGCGGGCGAGTTGGAGGTGGATTTGGGTGAGGGGTTCCAGATGCCCGGCTTTGCGGGAGAGGACTTTGCGCGCGCCTTTTGCCAGGGCGCGGAGTTTCCCTTCCTGCCGGGTGTAGAGGGTGATGATGCGGTCGGCTTCGCCCCAGTTGGCGTGGCGCAGAACAACTGCCTCGGCGCGGAAGGTGTGAAATTGGGGCATTTAGGGTTTTACAAGGCGCAGGGCAATATCGCGCAGTTGGGCGGGGCTGACGGGTTTGAGCAGGATGACATCCGCCAGGTCTTGCATCATTTCTGCCTGGAGGTTATCGGCGGTGGAGAGGATGATGCGGGTTTGCGCCAGGTGCGCCATGCTGCGAATTTGGGTGAGGAGGGCGCTGCCAGAAACGCCGGGTAGGTTCAAATCCAGCACGATGAGGTGCGGGGAGGCAGTTTGCAGGGCAGCGAGGGCTTCTGCGCCGTCAAAAAAAGAGTGAACAGCGAAGTGGTTTTGCAGGGTAATGGCGAAGATGCGGTTGAGTTGGGGGTCATCTTCGATGATGAAGGTTTGGGGCTGGCTCATACGCTTTGGCTCCCGGCGAGGGCTTCTTGTACGGCGTTTTGCATTCGGTTTACGCCAACCGGCTTTAGCAGGGCGCGTTGCCCTTGCGTTTCCAACTCACGCACTCTTGCCAGGTCTGCGGTGAGGACGATGACGGGGATGGCGGCGTAGGCGGGCTGGGCGCGCAGGTATTCTAATACTTCCATGCCGGAGGTGTAAGGGAGGTGAATATCCAGCAGAATCAGGTCGGGGGTGTGGTTTTTGAGGTGTTTTTGGTAGAGGTCGCCGTTTTCGTCCAGCTCGGCGCTGAAGCCGAGCTGCTGCATGGCTTTGATGGCGATTTTCCCCAGGATGGGGTCGTCTTCCAGGATGAGGATGTGTTTGGTCATAAGGTCTCTGCGGGTGGGGTTTGGATGGGGAGAATGACGAGGAAGGCGCTGCCCTGCCCAACCTGGCTCTGGAGTTCGATTCTACCGCCCATCAGTTCTACCAACTGACGGGTGATGGATAGCCCCAAGCCCGCGCCGCGATTGTCGCGGGTGATGGCGCTATCTACCTGACGGAAGGGGTCGAAGATGAATTCCTGGGCTTCGGGGGGGATGCCTGCGCCGGTATCTTGCACTTGCATTGCCCAGGCGGTTTGCTCCAGGCGAAGGAGGGATACACTGACCTCGCCCTGAGTGGTGAATTTGATGGCATTGCCTAGCAGATTGATGAGGACTTGTTGCAGGCGGCGCTCGTCTCCCAGCAGGCGGGGGGGCAGGTCTGGCTGAATGGATGCCCGGAAACCCAAGCCTTTGTTGGCGGCGAGGATGCTCATGTTGGCGCTGACGCTTTCCAGCATGGTGGCGGGAGCAAACGGGGCAAGGTTAATTTTGATGGAGCGGGCTTCGATTTGGGCTTCGTCCAGCAGTTCGTTAATCATCGCGTTCAGGTAGTTGGCGCTGGCGTTAATATTTTCCAGGGCTTCTTTTTGGTCTTTGCTCATCTGCCCAAAGGCTTCCTGAATGAGCAGTTCGGCGTAGCCGATGACCCCGCCCAGGGGTGTGCGGAGTTCGTGGCTGACTTTGGCGAGCAGTTGGCTCTTAAAGCGGCTGGCTTCCAGCGCCTGGTCGCGAGCGATGACGAGTTGTTCCTGAATGCGTTTTCGCTCTTCAATTTCTTGCAGGGCGGCTTCGTATAGGTTGGCGTTATCTAACACCAGCGAGACGAGCCGGGCAAACGCCTGCCCAATTTCCACCTGGGCGGGCGTAAAGGGGAGATTCGGTTGAACCCGCCCTACCGCCAGCACCCCCAATATTTTTCCGGCGACAGTGATGGGGAAGTCTGCTGTGGCGTGGATGAGGCTGTTGAGGATGGGGGATTGGAATTCCTGGGTGGCGGAATAGTCTTCGACGATAACCGGCTGAAGGGTGTCGTATGCCTGCCAGGAATAGGTCATTTGCTGACGGGTGACGGGCTGCCCGTATAAATGTGCCTGATTCTCGCTGACGGCGCGGCGGACGAGGGTTTCGCCGTTATGGAGCAGGATTTCTCCCAGAGGCGCATCCAACAACGAGCAGGCGCGTTGCACAACGGTTGCCAGCAGGTCTTCCTGTCGGCGGCGGTTGAGCAAATCCAGGGTGATGGTTTGCAAGACGGAGAGGTATTCGTTTTGGGTGGCGAGTTGGGCGCTGAGTTCTTTTTGGACGGTGATGTCTTGTTTGATGGCTACGTAATGGCTCAGTTGCCCTTCCGCCGTGCGGATGGGAGCGATGGTTGCTGCCTCCCAGTATAAAGAGCCGTCTTTGCGGCGGTTGTGGAATTCTCCGCTCCAAACCTGTCCCTGAGAGATGCTGCCCCAAAGTTGGCGGTAGAACTCTGGGTTTTGTTCGCCGGATTTTAAGATGCGTTGATTTTTGCCCAGCACTTCGGCGGCGCCGTAACCGCTGACCCGCTCGAAGTAGGGGTTTACATATTCAATGTTCCCACCCAGGTCGGTGATGACGATGCTGTTACCGCTTTGTTCGATTGCCATGTAGTATTTTCGCAGGGTGTCGCGGCTTCGCAGAGCGTCATCTCGTGCTTCTGCCAGCTCGCGGGTGCGGGCTGTCACCCGTTTTTCCAGCAGGTCGCGTTCCATTTTGAGAAGGTTGCGAGCCTGCTCTTCCTTTTGCCAGGATTTATTCAACGTCACCATCAGGCTGTTAATGGAGAATATCAACGCCAGGGCGCTGGAGGTGTACCCCGCCAGGTTGGAGATGATTCCGCCCAAGCCCGCCGGGACAATGGCATGGGGTAGCGGGGTGGAGTAGGGTATGAACCATCCAAAGACCACTCCCACCCCCAAAAGGGTGAGGCTGAAAAGGGAGGCGGCAAACGCCCACAGACCCCATCTCAGGTTTGCCAGCAAGGCGGCAAACGCCACAAACCCCAAAAAGAAGGTGAAACTCATGGCGGAATAGCCGTAATTAAGCGATTCTGCCAGCGCCAGGGCGTATAGGAAGAAGAGAAAGACAAACACCCGCACCGAGTAGGAAAATTCGCGGCGGAGCGCCAAAATCCACAATACTGCCCCAAAAAGGGCAACGAAAGCCACAAAAACAGGGTTGGAATTAACGCCGGGCAGGAACAGAGCCAGCCAAGCCAGCCCTCCCAGCGTGCCGACCACCCTGAGCATGGCGGTGAAAATCCGCTCGATGGTCTTTGCCCAGGCGGGGCTTACCCCGTTGGGCAGGGGGAAGACCGGGTTGCCCGCGCCCCGATAAAAATCCAATACCCCCCGCCAGGGGGGAGTTTGCCCAGGGTTGGCGGGCTGCGGCTCCTCGTCTGGGGTAACTTCTTCCATCTTGTCGGTATCAGTCCCCGCAAAGAGGCTGGAAGAAGGTGAATCTTCCGAGGATAGCCCTCGCAAGGCAATCACCCGCCCCACAACCGCCCCGCCTGGCTCGCGGATAGGGATGACGGTCATCTCGTATTCGCGCAGGGTCGCGCCCTCGCCCATGCGGATTTTGACCGAACCATCTTGCAGGTCCTTAAAACGCTCGTAAAGCCCCTGCCAGGGGGCAAACAGGTCTTTGGCGGGGGAGCCAGTCGCCTGCGATTCGGAAACTCCCAGCAGGCGGCTCGCTGCCCGGTTAATTTCCACCACCTGCCCTTCCAAATCTAACACTACAAGGGCGGCTTGCAGGCTGTCCAGCACCATGTCACGCGCAATGGGAGCAACCCTCGCCAACCGAAAACCCAAAATAGCCCATAGCAACAGCCCCAGCGAAAGGGTAAAAGCAAAGGGTGTAGGGTCTAATGCCAGCGGGGAGTTAACCCTCACCAGGTAGAGAACATTACTCAGCCCAGGTAACAGGGCAGAAGCCAGCACGGCAATAATTTGGGAGCGGTATAAACCTTTTAAGCGCGGTAGCCATATCAAGAAAATGACCGTGCCACCCAAAATCATCAAGTAGGAGACGGCAACGTGAAACCAAAACAGATAGCCATGTTCCGCACCCAATTGCTCCACCCCCCCAATTGTTTTCAGGTAGGTGCGAGTCCAGAATTGGCGATGCAAGTCATTTGACAGTACAAGCAGAAACGTGATGGTGGGGAAAACCGCCAACCACCATGCATGGCGCAAAACCCCTGCGCGGCGGGCTTGAGTGTAATCTAAAGCCAGGATGAGCCAAAACAAAGGGGTAAAGGCAATCCCCAAATACTGCATCTTGCCCCAAAAAACCTTATCAGCCAGGGAATCTACCCCTAATTCCAGGGCATGTGTGCCAGACCAAACGAACAAGGCGACCCCAAGCAACCCAAGCGCGAAAGCCCCCCGCACCCGGTAATTGGAAAAAGCCAAAGATGCCATCACTCCTGCTGCCAGCGAAATTCCAAGGAGACTGAACACAAGCAGGGAAAAATGGAAAGTCATTTTATCTCCTCGCTGTCCAAAATGGTGCCGCCTGCCTGTAGGGCAGCCGCCACCATGCCATCGGGCTTAACATGGGCGGGCAAAGCATTTTTGCCCGTTTGCACCACTGTTTGCAGGGGCAAATCTACCCCCAAAACGCTCTTAAGAGCATTGTGGGTGAGTTCCAGGCTTTCGGGGCGGTTAAATTTATCTTGCAAAATGTCGCTGGCAAAGCCCAATATCAAAGCGCCATCCCGCACTTCCAAAGGTTTGCAGGAGTTTAACAAGGCGGAAAGGTTCATATCTTTTGCCTTCACCTGGTGCGAGACCTGCTTCCAGGCTTTTAGCACCTGCTCCAGGTTCACCCCCGCCGGGCTTGGGTGGGCTTCCGTTACCGGGGTAGGGGGGGGGCTGGGGGGCGCGGGCTGGGCGGCGACCGCCCTCGAGGAGGGAGCAGCCGGGCGCGGCGCAACTGCATCCGGCGCGGAGGGC
>DYNS01000337.1 GCA_020720965.1 Anaerolinea sp.
CGGGTAGCCGTTGGCGCGGTCTGCAAACACCTGTTAGCCCAATTCGGCATTCAGGTCGGCGGCTACGTCCAAGCCATTGGCGAGGTGCAAGCCGACTTAAACGGGATTCCCCTCCCGCTCCGCCTTTCTGCGGCAGAAGAATCCGAAGTCCGCTGCCCGGAACCCGGCGCGGCAGCCCGGATGCGGACGCGAATCGAGCAAATTATTCACCAAAAAGACACCCTCGGCGGCGTGCTGGAAATCATCGCCCTGCACCTGCCACCCGGCTTGGGGTCTTTTACCCAATGGGACAAACGCCTGGAAGCCCGTCTCGCCCAGGCAGTGATGAGCGTGCAAGCCATCAAAGGTGTGGAAGTAGGCGAAGCCTTTGAAAACGCCCGCCTGCCCGGCACACAAGCCCACGATGCCATTCTGCCTGGGCTCCTGCGCCCCACCAACCGCGCCGGGGGCATCGAAGGCGGCATCACCAACGGGCAGCCCCTGCTCCTCCGCGCTGCCATGAAGCCCATCGCCACCACTCTCACCCCTCAGCAGACGGTGGAACTTGCCAGCGGGCAAGCCTCCTCCACCCGTTACGAGCGTTCCGACTTCTGTCCCGTTCCCCGCGCCGTCCCCATCCTGGAGGCAATGGTCGCCTTCGTACTGGCAGATGCCCTGCTGGAGAAAATCGGCGGCGACTCGCTGGAAGAAATGCACCCACGCTTTGCCGCCCTCGCCTTAACCCCGCCCCCGCAAGACAACACCGACCACATCTTTTGGGAGTAACCATGCCGCACATCTTTCTTTACGGCGCCCCCGGCGCAGGCAAAACCACTTTGGGCAAGGCGCTTGCCGCTCACCTGCACCTGCCCTTCATCGATTTGGACGAAGAAATCGTCCGCGCCGCCGGGCAGAGCATTCCGCAACTGATGCAGGAACAAGGCGAGGGCGCTTTTCGCGCCCTGGAAGCCGAATCCCTCGCCCGAACCGCCTCCCAACCCGATTCGGTCATCGCCCTCGGCGGCGGCGCCCTGCTCCGGGAGGAGAATCGCCGCCTGGCAGAGAGCGCAGGTGATGTACTCTTTCTGCAAGCCGAGGAAGCCACCCTGCTGCAACGCCTCGCCGCCCAGCAGAACGCCCGCCCCCTGCTGGCAGGCGACCTGCAAACCAAACTCCGCGCCCTGCTGCAAACCCGCCGCGCCCATTACGACTCTTTTTCTTTGCGCGTAGCCGCTGAAAGCGTTACCCCGGCTGCCGCCTGCATTGCCCTGGGGCGTTTCCACGTCCGGGGCATGGGAACCCCCTACGACATCCTCGTTCGCAGCGGGGGCATCCACAGCCTCGGTAGCCTGCTAAGGGCAAGGGGCTTAACCGGCAGCGCCGTCCTCGTCACCGATGAAAACATCGCCCCGCACTACGCCCAAGCCGTTTTGCAATCCCTGGGCGCGGCGCAAATTTCCGCCTCCCTGCTTGTTCTCCCGCCGGGGGAAGAGAACAAAACCTTGCAAAGCATCTCCCGCCTGTGGAGCGGATTCTTGCAAGCCGGGCTGGACCGCAAAGGCACGGTGATAGCCCTCGGCGGCGGTGTGATTGGGGATATGGCGGGCTTTGCCGCCGCGACCTTTATGCGCGGCTGTGCCTGGGTTGCCCTCCCCACCACCCTGCTCTCCATGGTAGATGCCAGCATTGGCGGTAAAACCGGCTTCGACCTGCCAGAAGGCAAAAACCTGGTGGGCGCTTTTGCCCCGCCCCGCCTGGTTCTGGCAGACCCCCAAACTTTGCTCACCCTGCCGCCAGAAGAACTGCGCTCCGGCATGGCGGAGGTGGTGAAGCACGCCCTCATCGCCGACCCGCTGCTGTTGGACTTGTGCCGCCCCGATTACCCTCAGCGCCTGGAGGAAATCGTCCGCCGGGCTATTGCGGTGAAGGTACAGGTCATTGAGCAAGACCCCTACGAGCAAGGCATCCGCGCCGCCCTTAATTTGGGGCATACCGTTGGTCACGCGGTGGAAATTGTCAGCGGGTTTCGGCTACGGCACGGCGAGGCGGTTGCCATTGGCACGGTTGCCGAAGCCCGGTTGGCAGAGCGGCTTGGGATGACCGAACCCGGCTCCCGCCTGGGGCAGCAGATAGCGGAGATTTTTTCCGGGTTGGGGCTGCCCATCGAAATCCCCCCGCATTTGGAGCGCGAAGCCATCCTCCGTGCCATGCGGGTAGATAAAAAGAAGCAAAATCAGGTCGTGCGCTTTGCCCTGCCCCTCAAAATCGGCGAGGTGCGGGTGGGCGTTGCCCTGCAAGATTTGTCGGAGGCGCTGCCATGAAAATCCTGCTCCTGCACGGACCCAACCTGAACCTGCTCGGAACCCGCGAGCCGGGCGTTTATGGCAACCTGACGCTGGCGGAGATTAACGCCCGCTGCGCCGCCCTGGGCGCGGAATTGGGCGCGGAAGTTCATGCCTTGCAATCCAATCACGAGGGCGCGTTGATAGACGCGCTGCACGAGGCGCGTGCTTGGGCGGGCGGAGTCATCTTTAACCCCGGCGGCTACACTCACACCTCGGTCGCCCTGCGTGATGCGGTTGCCGCCATTGGCTTGCCGGTGGTGGAGGTTCACCTTTCCAACGTGTACGCCCGCGAGGACTTTCGCCACAAATCCCTGCTTTCTGCCGTGTGCCGCGCCAAAATCAGCGGCGCGGGCTGGCGCTCCTACACCCTCGCCCTGCGTTTTTTGGTGGAGAGCCTGGCAGAACCTTAAAATCAATTTGTTAAGTTTGGGGCGGGCGTTTTTTTAAGATTGGTGTATAATCTTTAACATTGGCTGGCGGCGCACTTACCGTATAGCCGAATTTTTTTCTATAAGGGATGAAAGCAAATTTTGACAGCAACCATTTTGGTCATAGAAGGTCGTAAAGCCGGAAAACCCACTTTTGCCGAATTTTTGCAAAAGAAGGGTTTTTCTGTCATTTCGGCTCTCAACGGCACGGAAGCGCTGGCGCGAATGCCGGAAACCGCCCCGGACGTGGTTGTGGTCAATGCCGCCTCGCTTGGCTCCAGCGGGGTTCGCATTTGCCAATCCCTTAATGCCGGGGCAGAAAGCCACACCCCGGTTGTGCTGGTGCTGGAAGAAGGCAAACAGGTGGATAAATCGGTGGCGGACGTGGCGCTCAACCTGCCTTTTACCCCCCAAAAACTGCTCAACCGCCTCAAACCTTTCCTGCCCGGCGATGGCAGCCACATCGTCCACGTCGGTCCCTTGCGCCTGGATGCCGAACATCGCCGTGTAAAATGCCTGGGCAAAAATTCCCGCCTTACGCCCCGGCTTTTTACGCTTTTACAGGTTCTCCTCAATCGGCGCG
>DYNS01000338.1 GCA_020720965.1 Anaerolinea sp.
CCCGCCACTCATCACTCCTCATTGTCCATCCGAAGCCTGCGCCAATCCCTCGCCATTCTGCCCACCTTTCAGCGGGTAGATACCTGCGCGGCGGAATTCGGCTCTCAGACTCCCTACCTTTACAGCGCCTACGAGATGGCGGATGAAGCCGAACCAAGCACAAGGGAGAAGATTCTCGTCCTGGGCGGCGGTCCCAACCGGATTGGGCAGGGAATCGAGTTTGATTACTGCTGCTGTCAGGCGGCGTTTGCGCTGGAGAAGATGGGTTACGAAAGCATCATGTTCAACTGCAACCCGGAAACCGTCTCCACCGATTACGACACCGCCGACCGGCTGTATTTTGAGCCGCTCACCCTGGAGCATGTACTCAACGTTGTAGAACGGGAACAGCCCCAAGGCGTGATTGTGCAGTTCGGGGGGCAGACTCCTCTCAATTTGGCGGAGGGGCTACAGGCGCAGGGAGTCCCCATTTTGGGAACATCTCCCCAAGCCATTGCCCTTTCCGAAGACCGGGAAAAGTTCGCGGCGCTGCTCTCCCGCTTGGAAATTCCACAGCCGGAAAACGGAATCGCCCGCTCGGTGGAGGAAGCCCGCGCAGTTGCGGCGAGAATTGGCTATCCGGCGCTGGTACGCCCCTCCTTTGTGCTGGGGGGGCGGGCAATGGCGCTGGTGCAAGACGAAAGCGCCCTGCAAGGGGTGATTGAGCGGGCAATGGAAGCCGCGCCTGGGCAACCGATTTTGATTGACAAGTTTATGGAAAACGCCTTTGAAATTGACGTGGATGCCCTGTGTGACGGCGAGCAGGTGGTGATTGGCGCAGTGATGCAGCACATTGAGGAGGCTGGCGTTCATTCTGGCGATGCGGCTTGCGTGCTGCCGCCCTACAAGGTCAGCGCCTACCATCAGGGCATTATGCGCGAATATACCGAGCAATTGGGGCTGGCTTTGGGCGTGCGCGGGCTGATGAATGTCCAATTTGCGCTGAAGGATGATGAAGTGCTGGTGCTGGAGGTTAACCCGCGCGCCTCGCGGACAGTTCCGTATGCAAGCAAGGCAACCGGGCTAAACCTGGCGTACCTCGCCGCGCAGGTGATGGCGGGGGCAAGCCTGAAAAGCCTGGGAGTGCAGGAACAGCCCCCGGTGGATGGATTCTTCGTCAAGGAGGCGGTTCTGCCTTTCAAAAAATTACACGGCTCGGATGCAATGCTGGGTCCCGAAATGCGCTCCACCGGCGAGGTGATGGGACACGCCTCCCATTTTGGTCATGCCTTTGCCAAATCTCAAATTGCGGCGGGCTGGGGGCTGCCGGTGAGCGGCGCGGCGCTCATCAGCGTAAACGATTACGATAAAAGCGGCGGGCTGCGCTTTGCGCGGGACCTGCATCGGATGGGTTTTAGCCTGTACGCCACCTCCGGCACGGCGACATTTTTGCAAAACGCGGGGCTGCCGGTAACAACGGTGTACAAACTGGCGGAGGGACGCGCCCCCTCCTCGGTGGATGTCATCCGCGCTGGCAAGGTGCAGTTGGCGCTCAACACCCCGCTGGGGGCGCACAGCCACGCAGACGGGGCGGAAATCCGCGCGGCGGCAATCGCCATGGATATTCCCCTGCTCACCACCCTTTCGGCAGCGGCAGCAGCCATCTCCGCGATTAAGGCGCTCAGGCAGGGAGAGATGAAGTATCGCAGTTTGCAGGAGCATTTGCGGAGTAGAAAATAGAGAATAGAGAGAAGGAGATTAGGGAGCACAAAGCAGAGAGATGAGTATCCGTTTTTCACTCTCTACTCTCTACTCTCAAGTATCAAACACCGGATTGGAGAATGAGAAAATGAACACAGATTGGATTATCGCAACCGAGAGCAAACACACCTCCGGGTTATACGGCAAGCAGAATTTTGTCATTGTGCGCGGGCAGGGCGCTTTGCTTTGGGATTCGGAAGGTAACGAGTACATTGACTGCTCTGCCGGGCATGGAGTGGCGAATTTAGGTCACGCCCACCCCAAAGTGGCGGCGGCGCTGGCAGAACAGGCAACCCGGCTGATTACGCTCTTCGAGACTTTTCCCAACGACCAACGCGCCCTGCTGATGGAAAAGCTCACCGCCCTCACCCCCGGCTTGGAGCGGGTTTTCTTCTGCAATTCCGGCACCGAAGCCAACGAAGCGGCGATTAAGTTCTCGCGGGTTTCCACCGGGCGGACGGGGATTGTGGCGGCGATGCGCGGCTTTCACGGGCGCACCCTGGGGGCGCTTTCTGCCACCTGGAACAAGAAATACCGCGAAGCCTTCGAGCCGCTTGTCCCGGACTATCAGCATGTCCCGTTTAACAACGTCGAGGCGCTGGATGCCGCCCTCGGCGAGAATACCGCCGCCGTCCTGCTGGAAGCGATTCAGGGCGAGGGCGGGGTGTACCCGGCAGACCCGGCTTTTTTGCAGGCAGCCCGCCAACTTTGCACAGAGCGCGGCGCGATGCTCGTCATTGACGAGGTGCAGAGCGGCTTTGGGCGCACAGGCAAGATGTTTGCCTACCAACATTTTGGGGTCGTGCCGGATATGGTCTGCGTGGCTAAATCTCTTGCCGGGGGCGTGCCCATTGGCGCGGTGCTGCTCGGCGAGGAGGTGAAAAATCTCGCACCAGGGCTGCACGGCTCCACCTTTGGCGGCAATCCGCTTTCCATGGCGGCGGGGGTGGCGGCGCTTTCCGCCATGCAAGAAGAAGACCTGCCGCGCCAGGCTGCCGAAAAAGGCGAATATCTGATGGAGAAACTGCACGGCATCTCCTCGCCGCTGGTACGAGAGGTACGCGGGATGGGGCTGATGGTGGGGATGGAACTGAAGCAGAAGGTTGCCCCCTACCTCAAGGCTTTGCAGGAACGCCGCATCATCGCCCTCAACGCCGGTCTGACGACCATCCGCCTGCTGCCGCCTCTGGTAATTACCTACGAGCAGATGGACGAGGTGGTAAGCGCCCTCCAAACTGTTCTCAACGGATAACAATGACGATAATAACCGACCCATATCAAACCATTTTTGGGCTTGTCTCCCAATATAGCCCCTCCGGGCAGGAGCGCGGCGCGGTGGAATGGCTGACAGCCCGAATGCAGTCGCTCGGCTTTTCCCAATCCTTCATCGACCCTGCTGGTAACGCGGTGGGGGTAATGGGCAATGGGGAGAAGCAGGTTATTTTGCTGGGGCATATAGACACGGTTCCGGGTGAAATCCCCGTGCGGGTGCAGGAAGGGATTCTCTACGGGCGCGGCTCGGTGGATGCCAAAGCGCCGTTGGCTTGCTTTGCCGATGCAGTGGCGCAGGTCGGCGCGGTGGAAGGCTGG
>DYNS01000339.1 GCA_020720965.1 Anaerolinea sp.
ACGCCTGGACGAAGATGAACGCCGGGACTTACATCATCAATAGCCTCATCGTCAGCGCGGGCAGCCTGCTCCTCATCACTGCCCTGGGCAGTATGATAGCCTACGTCCTGGCGCGTTATGACTTCCCCGGCAACCGGGTCGTCTTCTTTTTCTTCATCAGCGGCATGATGATTCCCGGCTTTTTGGCATTCATCCCCGCCTGGTTTTTGCACCGTTCCCTGGGCTTAATCGACACCTATTGGTCGCTCATCATCCAATACACTGCCTTCAACCTGCCCTTCACCATCTTCATGCTTCAATCCTTCTTCAAAACCCTTCCCAAAGAGTTGGAAGAAGCCGCCATCGTGGACGGCGCCTCCCTCTTTGCCGTTTTCTGGCGCATCATGCTGCCCCTTTCCAAAAGCGGTTTGCTCACCGTTTCGGTTTTCAACTTTCTCAGCGTCTGGAACGAATTCACCTGGGCGCTCATCACCATCTCCACCGAAGAAATCAAAACCCTGCCCCTCGGCGCGGTCAACATCATGCAGCAAGCCAAATACGCCACCGACTGGGGCGCCATGTTCGCCGGTTTCGTCATCATCCTCATCCCCACCTTCGCCGTTTACATTCTCTTCCAAAGCAAACTCACCGAAGGTATCACAGTCGGCGCTCTCAAATAATCTGCGAAATCTGTGGATAAAACGATGACCTCCCTCTCCCCCGAAGCCTGCCACTACCCCCTCAGCCTGAACGCCCCCCGCCGAATGCGCTTCCACCCGGATGCAGATTTGCCCGCCTGGCGGCAGGAAGCCTACGCCACGCTGGAGCGTTTGCTCGGCAACATGCCCGCCCGCGTCCCGCTCAACATCCGCATTGAATGGGAGCAGGACACCGACCTCTTCCACGAAACCCGCTTCCTCTACGCCGCCGAAGCCAATCAGGATGTCCCTGCCCATTTGCTGGTCCCCCGTTCTGGCACAGGACCGTTCCCCGTTATCCTTTGCCTGCAAGGCCACACCAGCGGAATGCACATCTCTCTCGGTCGCCCCCAATCCGCGCTTGACGAAGAGAGCCTGACCGGCGACCGCGACTACGCCATTCAAGCCGTCAAACAGGGTTTTGCCGCGCTGGTCATCGAGCAGCGCGCCTTTGGCGAACGCGCCGATTCCCGCCCGGAAGAATATCATCATGGAGTAGACCGCCCCTGCTGGCACGCCACCCTGGCCGCCCTGCTTTTAGGGCGCACCCTGCTCGGCGAGCGCGTTTGGGACGTTTCTCGCGGCATAGATGCCCTGGCACACTTCCCCAACCTCGACCTGAGCAAAATTGCCACCCTGGGCGATTCCACCGGCGGAACCATTGCTTTTTACGCCGCCTGTTACGATGAGCGCATTACCGCCACCATGCCCACTGCCTACATCTGCACCTTCCGCGCCACGCTTGCCATTCACGACCACTGCGAAGACCACTATCTGCCGGGCTTGCTGAACGAATTTGAACTCTCCGACCTGGCGGGGCTCATTGCCCCCCGCCCGCTGATTGCGGTTCACGGGCGTTATGACATTTCCTTCCCCTACAGCGGCACTCTCGAAGCCTACGCCGAAATCGAAAAAATCTACGCCGCCTTCGGCGCGCCCGAAAACTGTCAACTCGTCACCGGCGAGGGCGTTCACCGCTTCTTTGCCAACCAAGCCTGGCCCGTTTTCCGGCAAGTGACGGGCTGGTAATTTAGTCTTCTAGTCTCGTAGTCGGGTAGTCGGGTAGTCGGATAGTCGGGTAGTCGAATAGTCACATAGTCGACTACCCGACCAACGACTACAAGACCAACGACCAACGACTAACGACTAATGACTAATGACTAATGACTACAAGACTAAAAAAGGAGTCCCCCATGACCAAAATCGTATTAATCGGCGCGGGCAGTTACGCCTTCGGCTCCGCCACCTTCCGTGACCTGATGGCTTGGCGCGAGCAACTGCGCGGCAGCACCATCGTTCTCGTGGACTTGAACGAAGAATATCTGGATATGATGACCAAATTCTTCCAGAAACTCAACGAGATGACTGGCAACCCCTACATCATCGAAACCACCACCGACCGCACCCAAGCCCTGCCCGGCGCGGACTTCGTCTTCATCTCTATTGCCGTCAATCGCAACGAGCGCTGGAAACTGGACTGGAACGTCCCCTTCAAGCACGGAGTCAAACACGTTTTGGGCGAAAACGGCGGACCCGGCGGCTTGTTCCACGCCATGCGGAACATCCCCATCGTGATGGACATCGTTCACGATGTCGAAAAAATCGCCCCGGAAGCCTGGGTTATAAACTTCACCAACCCGGAAGGGCGCATCTGCCAGGCCATTAACCGCTACAGCAAGGTCAAATTTGTCGGCTTGTGTCACGGAATCGACTCCCTGCGCCGGGTGGCGGGCTACGCCCTTGACCTCCCCTCCGAGAAAATTGACGTGAAAGCGGGTGGGTTGAATCACTTCAGTTGGGTGCGCGACCTGCGCCACCTCGACACCGGTGAAGACCTCTACCCCGCCTTCCGCAAAGCCGTCCACGAGAAGCAGACAACCATCGAAGAACAGATGGACCATCACCCGATGAAACTCAGCCTGTTCCTGATGGACACCTACGGCTTATATCCCCTGCCCTCCGACAATCACGTTGGCGAATACATCTCCTACGCCTGGGAACTTGCTGGCATGGAAGGGCATCCCTTCGACCGCGTTGACCGCGAATCGGACGAATTCCGCGCCGACATCCGCCTGTGGACGAGCGGCGAAAAGCCCATGCCGGAGTGGATGTTCCAGCCTTCCGGTGAGCGCGCCGTTGCGATTGTGGATGGCATTATCCACAACACCCACCAGTACGAGATTTCGGTCAATATCGCCAACAAAGGCTACATCCCCAACCTGCCGGATGGCGCGATTGTCGAAATTCCGGCGGTGATTGATGCCACCGGCGTTCACGGCGTCAGCCTCGACCCTCTCCCCGAACCGATTGCCGCCATGTGCCGCACCCAGGTCGCCGTCATTGACCGTGTAGTCGAAGCCGGCGTTCACGGCGACAAAAACGCCGCCCTGCAAGCCCTGCTCCTCGACCCGGTCATCTCCTCCTCCAGCCAGGCGCAAGCCATTCTGGATGAGTTGCTCGAAGCCCACAAAGACTTTTTGCCGCAGTTCAAAAAATAGTGAGAAGTGAAAAGTGGTAAGTGAAAAGTTTTCAACTTCTCACTTGCCACTTTTCACTTGCCACTTCCCACTCTCCCATGCTCACCCTCCGCCTCCAATTCAGCCCCCGTCAAAACCCTGCCGAAATC
>DYNS01000340.1 GCA_020720965.1 Anaerolinea sp.
CGAACTTGGCGGCTCTCTTTTTCATATAGCGGATTTGCTGCTCTTCGTACTCTTTCTGGTACTGGCTAACGGTGAGGGGGTCATAGGTCTTCCGCTCCGGGCGTGCAAACGATACGAGAGACCGGGATGCCGGTCTCCTGTGAGGTAATTGTGAATTCGGCTGTGTCTAACTGGGTTGGGAATGGGTTTCGAGCCAGTTTGCCAGCTCGGCTATGGGTGGGTGTTCTGTAGCCACGCTCAGGGTAAAGGCTTCCAGTTCTTCGGAGGATGTAATTAATCGGTAGCCGTTGGCACGCAGAAACAAACCAGCCGCCACAATCCCGGTGCGTTTGTTGCCATCCACAAAGGGATGATTGTTCACCAGCGAATCCAGCAAAGCGGCGGCTTTCTCAAACAAGCCCGGATACAGGTCCGAGCCGTCGAATGTGGCGCGTGGTCGCGCTACGGCAGATTCGAGTAACGCCAGGTCCCGCAAACCATGCTCTCCACCCGTCTCAATAATCTGGCAATACTGGATAAAAAGCGCCTGTTGTGCTGTGAGGTACTTCATTTACGAGCCAGGGCTTCCAGGGCTGGGCGATATTCTTCGATGAACTCAGCCACCTGGCGGGCAAAGTCTTCATCCACCCCAGGGAAAGCTTTTTCTACTGGTCGGATGATAATCTGCTTTGTACTCAGGTCGAGTTCCACAGAAACATCCGACCCATCGCCAACACCCAGGCTTTCGAGCATTTCGCGGGGCAAAGAAACAACCGTGCTGTTACCAGTTTTGAAAACTTTTCTCAACATAGCATTCTCCTGTGCTTACAGCGTTAGTATACCATGCCCACCTTGTACTATGTCATTTCGTCCTGTAACGCTGGAACCGGATTTTAGCCTCTCGCGCCCCTCCCTTGTGGACAGGGACGGACATTGTTCTCAACTTGCCCCTCATTTTTCCTAGCCCACTTGACCCGCGTTGCGAGTCGTTATATAATCTCGCCGTCCTTGAGAAATTCCTTTCTCTTAGACAACCTTATTTCAACTTCATCGAAAGCCACCCGCTAGTTACGCTCCGATAGTTCGAACCCCGTCGGGGCCGCTGTTACAAACTCCTTTCCCAGCGAAAGGCAACAGCGTGCTAGTAAGTTGGACTCCAATCAAAACGCTGTCCCGTATGTAGGCTGTTTCTGCCGCTAACAGAAACAGCCTTTTTCGGTTTAAAGGTTCCAACTCCTCCCAAGAGTGCAAATCTTTTTGCATTTGGAGGAGCGTTGTCATGGTATCACTTCCCTGTCCTATGTCAAGGGTTTTCTCTAACCTATTATAGCGAAGATGCTCCAGGTCCAGGGTGGATTTTGGTAATTGCCCAGCCAGGTATAAATCCTGGGCGCGGTGATAGCGACTCTCCGCTTGTTGCCGTGTTTCTTCCATCGACTGTAGCGCTTTCAGCGCAGTTTCGTCTTCCAGACGGCTTCTCAGCCACGCCAGAAACTGCCCTTCTATTTCCTCCGCTTTGATATTCTGCTGGGGGCAGCTGCGGACACTTTCCACATTTGTGCTATCACGATAGTAGTAGTGCGACTGCCGCGCATTCGAGCCGCGCATCGGACGACCGCAGTAGCCACAACGCAGTAAACCCGATAACAAATACACCCGGCTGCGGTTGCCTTTTTTGGAGACCAGCGGAGAGTTGCCGCGCATTCGGCGCAGTTCTTGCACTTGCACAAATTGCTCCGGCGAGACCAATGCCTGGTGCTGACCAGGGTAGGTCGCCTGGGGGTGGCGGTCGTGCTGCCGCCCATCGCTGGCGGGTCCGTAGTAGGCGATGACCCCTGTGTAGAAGATGTTGGTCAGCCAGTTGCGTACCAGGTCTTTCTGTATCTCACCCCCTGTTGTGGGTCGCCCTGGGATGCCCCGTGAACGAGGGAGAGCGCCTCCTTCGTCCAAAACGTAGGTGGAGAGGCGGCGAGCAATGCTTGCATCCGATTCTTTTCCGGCTGCGTACCAGGCGAAGATGCGTTGAATGACCTGGCTTTCCAACGGGTGGGGTATCAGCCGGGTTCCATCTCCCAGGTTTTCTTTTCCCACACGCGGGCAGTAGCCCACCCCGTTAAGTTCCTGGCAGTCCGAGCATTGCCCACGACAGTAGCCGTAGGGGATGTTCCCATTCCACAGACCATCACGCGCCCGCTGTTGTTTGCCTTTGCGGGTTTCCTGGCGAAGGTTGTCTATGTACACTTCTGCCAGGGTTCCGAGAACCGTCAGGGTGAGTTTCCCCCATACGGTGGTGAAGTCTAGCCTTTCTTGCACCGATACGAAGGATACGCTCGCTTCGTTGAGGGCATCCAGGGCGGAGAGCAGCCCCCGCAGGTGACGGTAGAAACGGTCCAGTTTATCCACCACGATTACGTCTATCTTTCCGCTGCGAGCGTCTTGCAGCAGGCGGTTGAGCGCGGGTCGGTTGCTGTCTTTTTTGGCGGAGATGCCCGCATCCGTGTATATCTCCGTCATCTCCCAGCCCTGGGATTGAACATATTGACGAATGTTGGTCTCCTGCGCCGAAAGGCTGAAGCCGTCTACCTGTTCGCGCATCGAGACGCGCCGGTATCCGGCCGCGCGCATTGGGGTGTTTCGCATATTATCCTCCTTGACAAAATGGTTGCCCCGATTGTATACAGAAAAACACAGGCAAGCCGGGGATTTTTATTTGCCCACTCCAATTCCCCCCAACCTTTTGGCATACAATGCGGTATTTATAGATAGGAGACTCATCTACCGATGGAGAAACGCATGGACGATGACAATGCCGCCATCCGCCGCCTGAAGGCAGGGGAGATTGGCGGGCTGGAGACCCTGGTTTGCCGTTATCAGGTGAGGGCGGTGCGCACGGCTTTTCTCATCCTGCGGGATGAGTCGCTGGCGGAGGAGGTGGCGCAGGAGACTTTTTTGAAGGTTTTTCGGCACATTCGGGGGTTTGACGAAAGCCGCCCCTTTGAGCCGTATCTTTTGCGAAGCGTGGTTCACGCGGCTTTGGATGTGGCGAGGCAGGCATCGAAACGGGAGCGGGAGACGGTGGGGTGGGAGGCAGTGGAAGATTTGCTGCAAACCGCTTTGACGGTGGAAGCGCAGGCGGAGTTCCACGCGCTTAAGCGGGAGATTCACCAGGCATTGGGCAGGCTTTCGCCTCGTCAACGGGCGGCGGTGGTGATGCGCTATTATCTCGAAATGAGCGAAAAAGAAATGGCAGACCTGCTAAACGCCCGCCCCGGAACGGTGAAATGGCTGCTGAACGCCGCCCGCACAGCGCTGCGC
>DYNS01000341.1 GCA_020720965.1 Anaerolinea sp.
TGAATGCCGGTCGCCCTCGCCATTTGCGCCAAACGCACCAGGTGATGCTCGGTTTGTTCGGGAGCAGACATCATCAGGTCTGCCAATTCGTCCAAAATGACCACCAGGCGAGGCAGGCGGGTTTTGGCTTTACGGTTATAGGCTTCCAGGTCGCGCACATGGGCAACTTCCAGCAGGCGATAGCGATGCTCCATCTCTGCCACCAGCCAGCGCAAAACGCCCAAAATCCGCTCTACGTTGGTTTCCACCTTGCCCAACAAGTGCGGCAGACCGTTGAAGCGCAGAAGCTCCACCATTTTTGCATCTATCATCACCAGGCGCAAGTCTTCGGGAGCGTTGTTCATTGCCAGGCAAGTGGCAAGCGCAGCGATGCAGATGGATTTTCCCGCCCCGGTTTGCCCGGCGACCAGCATGTGCGGCATCCGCGCCAGGTCGGCGATGAGGGGCTGCCCGGAAACATCCCTGCCGATGGCAATGGCAAGGGGCGCGGTCACTTTGGCAAAGGCTTCGCTTTCCAAAATGGGGCGCATCCGCACCACCGAGGAGCGTTGGTTCGGCACCTCCACCCCCACGTAAGAACGCCCCGGCACGGGGGCTTCGATACGCAGGCGCTCGGCAGAAAGAGCCAGCGCCAGGTCTTTTTGCAGGGCGGCAATTTGGGCAACCCGCACCTTCATCAGTTGCGGGTCATCTTCGTTGGTGCCAGGCTTTTTAATAAAACCGGGCTGCACGGCAAACTGGGTTACGGTCGGACCAATCCGAAAGCCGACTACTTTGGCGGGAATGGCAAATTCGGAAAGGGTTTTCTCCAGCAGACCGGCGGTTTGGTTAATGTGACGCTCGTCGGGGCGGTTGTTTTGTTCGCCCAGCAGCAGGTTCAGAGGCGGCAGACGCTCCCCGCGAGGTTGAGGGGTTGCCGGTTTTTCCACTTTTTTCTCTTCCACCTTAAAATTCTTGCGGAATTCTGGCGGGAGAGGCGGCGGCGCTTTTTTGGCGGGAGCAGGCTTGGGGGTGGGAGGCTCCGGCAGGGGGTGCAAAAGTGGGTCTGCTTCCGTTTCGGGGCTGGCATCCGGCTGAGAGGGGGGCGCTTCCCCAGCGAGTCGCCATAGGAAATTCTCCAGGTGCGGCAAAAAGTTAAATCCCCATGCCGAAAAAAAGAGCAAACCGCCAAAGAGTAGAATGTTTCGCCACAGGTCGCCCATCAGGCGGCTGAGAAGTTCAGCCAATGCCCAACCCAGGTAGCCTCCATAACGCGGCGCGTGTTGGATGGTCATCTGGCTGAAGACGGCGAGAAGGGCGAGGGCGCTAAAAAGAGCCATCTCCAGCGCGATGACCCGCCCCCAGGAGAGCGAGGCTTGGGGGGGTTTTTTGCGCCATAACAGGTACACCGCGCCCGCCACGAAGGAGGCGGCGACTGCCAGGCTGCCCCACCCCAACCAGCGCCAAAGAACGGTTGCCCATAGCCCCAGCAACATGCCTTCGGTCAGGTCAAAGAGCGCGAGAATGGTCATCGCACCGAGGGCGAGCAGGAGGATGACGAGGGCATCCTGGGCGAAGCGCCCAAAATGGCGTTGGGCGCGTTCCGCCCAATCAAAAGGGTCGGCGCGGTGTTCCGGGGCAGTGGGCATGATGGTTGTTTATCCCAGCGCCTTCAGGCTAAGCCCAAGACGTTGATGATGGGGGTCAATGTGCAGGATGCGGACGTTCAGTTTTTGCCCTTCGGCATAGGTTTCGCGCACGCTGGCTTTGCCCAAGTCCATTTCGGAGATGTGGACAAGCCCTTCCAAGCCTTCTTCCAGCCGGGCAAAAACGCCAAAGGAAACCACGCTGGTAATGGTTGCGGGGACAATGTCGTTGACGGCGTAACGACTGGCGGCGTTTTGCCAGGGGTTGGGCTGCAAGCGTTTGAGGCTGAGGGCAATGCGGCAGCGTTCCGGCAGAATATCCAGCACCTGAACGCGAACCGTCTCGCCGAGTTTGAGGATGTGTGCGGGGTGTAAAACCCTGCCCCAGGAAAGTTCCGAGATGTGGATGAGTCCTTCCACCCCGCCGAGGTCTATAAACACGCCAAAGTCGGTGATGTTGGTGACCTCCCCGCTGACGACTTCGCCAGGGCGCAGGTCGGAGAAGATTTGGGTGCGGCTGCCTGCCTCGGCGCGGGCAGCGCGTTCCGAAAAGACGATTCGGCTTTCTTCGGGTACGCATTCGATAATTTTGAGGGCGAGGTCTTTGCCTTCAAAACTGGAGAGGAATAGTTCGCGCTGTGCATCGGTCTGGCAGGTCATATCTACCAGGTGGGAGTATGGCACAAAACCTTGCAGGGTGGCATTTTGCACGAGCAGCCCTCCCCGGTTGTGCCCGCTGACCGAGAGAGTGACGATTTGGTCCTGACGGTAGAGGCTTTGGGCTTGTTCCCAATCCACGTCCAGGGCGGCAGGCTCTGGGTCTGGATTGGCGGCGGAGACGGGGGCATCTACCTGGGAGCGGGAGATGCGGCGGGGGAGGTGGTGTTCTTCCTCCGCCAGGACAGATTGCCACCAGCCTTCGTCTGGGGCTTCCTGGATGGGGGGTGCAGGGTGAATTTTGGCGGGCAGTATCATTAATTCTCTCCTTCTCTCTGGGGTGTGGTGGTGTTTTCCATTTCGAGAATGGCTTTTGCTACAACATCTACAGCGATGCGTTGTTTCCGGTACAGGTCGGCTTCGGACATGGCGAGTCGGGCGGCGACATCGCGCACTTTGCGCCCCTCAATGAATTTTAAGTCCAGAATGTTGTACAGAATCCACTCCGAGGTAAAGCGGCGCTCGCCTTCGGGTTTGGTCTGTTCCACTGCTTTTTTAAGGATGGCGCGTAAGGCGTTGGGCAGGTTGCCTTCGTGTTCTTGTTGGGCGGTTTGTTGCACAACGCGCAGGCTCATAAGGGGCGAATTGGTCAGTTTGGGTCCGCCCCAATAGTGGTTTAGGGCTTCGCGGACGGTTTCGAGCAGGTCGGAGGCGGGCAAGGTTTGTTGTTCTTCTTGCGCGAGGGCGGTGGAGGCGTCGAAACGCCCCATTGCCCGGATGCGCTGAATCATCTCAACCTGGGGGTTGAGTTCTTCCAGCGAGAGGAAGATGCGCTGCTGAAGTTTTCGGTCTTCCAGGGCGAGAGAGGCGCGTTCTGCCAGAAGCCAAAGCGCCTGGCGTTGGTCGGTTTCCAGGGGCTGAGTATCCTGCCGGGCTACGCCCAAAAAGCCGATGATGGGCGGGGTGAGGTCCAGGTCCATTTCTGCGCTA
>DYNS01000342.1 GCA_020720965.1 Anaerolinea sp.
GGACCCTGGTATGCCACCCGGCGGCTAAAGTCTTTTTCCTCCCCAATAGTTTGGGCGGTTTGGGTCAGTTTGCGGATGGGGTTGAGGGTGAGACCGGCAAAGCCCCAGCCAATGCCAAAGGCGACCAGGATGGTGAGGAGACTGGCGATGCCGAAGGCGCTGGCGAGAAATTGCAGCGAGCGGTTGCGCTCTGTGAGAGAGCGGGCAACTTGCAGGATGTACAGCAGTTTTCCTTCTTTTTGCACGGGGCGGGTGTAGAGCAGCATTTCCTGCTCCTGAAAGGTGACGCTTTCCCAGGTTTCTTGCCCGTTTTGGGCGGCTTGCAAGGCGAGGGCGGCGAGGGGCAGGGGTTCGTCTGTGCGGGCAAAGGGGCTGGCGATAACATCTCCCTGCGGGCTGAGGACGCGCAAAATTTCCCTCTCTGGCAGGTCGCGCAGGGCTTGTTCGCCGCTCAGGTCGTGAGGGTCGTTGGGGGCTTTGGGGTCAAACAGGTCGCCGTTGGGGAGGGGGTTGGCGCGGCGGACGGCTTCTTCCAACCGGGCGGCGTTCCTTTCCAGGTCTTTTTGCAGGGCGTAGTAGGTGCTGTTTGCCTGCACCAGGTATAAGGCGGAGCCGAAGACTGCCAGAGTAACGGCAAGGATGGCGTTGTAGAGCAGGGTAAACCGCAAACGGATGGACATTATTCCTCCCGCAGGGCGTAGCCAACCCCGCGCACGGTTTGCAAAAGGCGAGGCTTACCGCCGTTTTCCAACTTTTTCCGCAGGTAGCCCACATAAATTTCCAGCACGTTATCGTCCCCGCCGAAGTCATAGCCCCAGACTTCGTTGAGGATGTAGGCGCGTTCCAGTACCTGACGGGGATGCCGCAGGAAGAGATGGAGCAGGTTAAATTCCGTCACGGTGAGGGTGAGGGGGCTTTCGCCGCGTTTTGCCTCGCGGGTGGCGGGGTTGAGGGCAATATCCTGATAGGTGACGAACTGATTTTCGTTTTTGTGTTCCACCCGGCGCAGCAGGGCATGGACTCTGGCGACCAACTCCGCCGGGGCGAAGGGTTTAATCAGGTAGTCATCTGCGCCGCTTTCCAAGCCGTCCACCCGGTTCTCAATGGCATCCCTTGCGGTGAGCATGAGGGCGAGGGTTTTGTTTTTCTCGGCGCGAAGCTGGCGGATGAGGGTCACGCCATCCATTTTGGGCATCATCCAGTCCACAATCAACAGGTCGGGGTTGTGTTTATCCATTTCTTGCAGGGCTTCCTGTCCGTTGCTGGCGGTGAGGACGCTTAAATCTTCATAAACCAGGGTTCTTTGCAACATTTTTAACAGTTTGGGGTCATCGTCTACGATGAGGACGGTGGGCATGGGCTTTTCCTTTAAGGGCAAATGGGGCGATGCAGCCAGTATATGCCGCTTTGCTGTGAATTTGTTGAGAAGTTTCTTCCGCGCCTCCGCCTTTCTCAGCGATTTCACAGCTTTTTCTTGGGATTTTCACAGCCCCGGCTTTTACAATCACCCAGAAATTTTACAACACAGGAGAACTATGACTACAAAATGGAACTTAACCCTGGATTTGAGCCTGCTAACCGTTTTTCTGGCGCTTGCCAGCCCGCACTTTACCGGGCAAACGATTCATGAATGGTTGGGCTTGACGTTTCTTGCCGCTCTGGTTTTGCACCTTTACTGGCATTGGGATTGGCTGGCGGCGGTGTTGGGCAGGTTTTTTCAAAAACTTTTTCATCAATCCCGCTTCAACCTGGTTGTGGATGCGCTGTTTTTTATTGCCATGACGGGTTCTTTGTTTAGCGGTTTGCTCATCTCTAAAGAATTGCTTGCCTTCTTTGGTATTTCTCTGGGGCAGGTGAGCCGGGGCTGGGAGCAGATTCATCACCAAATGTCGGATGCCTCTCTCATTTTGCTGGGCATTCACTTTGCCCTGCATTGGCGTTGGGTTCTCAACAGCCTGGGGCGTTATGTCCTTGCCCCGCTGCGCGGGTTTTTCTCCCGCCCCTCTGCCAAACCCCAAGAGCAAGCCTGAGCCAAAAGGAGAAGAAGATGCTCAAAGCCATATTCAGAATCGTTATCATCATCGCCGTTGCCGCTTTGGTAGCCGGCGGGTTTTGGCTGGTTGTGAATAACACCAACCTGGTCTCTGCCAGCGGTCACAATGACCGCCCGCCGCTGACGGAGGGGGGAACGTCCTCAGCGCCCCGAAGGTATGGAAGGCGCTCCTGGGCGCGGGGAGCGTGGCGAGGCAGAGGGTGGGCGAGGCGTGCTGGAAGTCTTCAGCGCCTTTGCCAAACTTTCCATCATCGTTGGTTTGGTTTTGCTGGCACAAAAGGGCGTTGCCCTTGCCCTTCGCCGCCTCCCTCAGCCTGGTAGATAACCCGTAAGTTCCAAGGAGTACAAAATGACCAAGAGAAATTACACCCTGCTTCACCTGTTTTTGGCTGCCTTCGTTGTGGGGCTTTCTGCCTGTTCTGCCAGCCAAACCCGCTCTTCCGCTGCGGGGGGCGCGGCGGAGGTGCAGAGCATCACCATCACCGACACGCTGGAACTCTCCGGCAACCTCGGCGCGGAGCAACTCAGCGCCCTCACCTGGGGGACAAGCGGCTTGGTGGAGTCGGTGAATGTCTCGGTTGGTTCTCAGGTGAAGAAGGGCGATGTGCTGGCAGTTCTCAAAGCCGATACCTTGCCCGCCTCCATTTTGGAAGCCCAGGCGGAACTGACAACCGCCCAATATGAGCTGAGCGAGATTGTCAGTTCCACTCTCACTTACACCGAGGCGCAGTTGGCGGTGCTGGAAGCCCGCAAAAACGTGGAAGAAGCCCAAAACAACTACGACGCTCTCAACTACCCGCGTGCCTCCGATACCCTCATCAAAAACACCGAAGCCAAAATTTTGGAAGCCCAAAAGACCCTCACCCTGGCAACCCGCGAATATAAAGAGTCGCAAAACGCGCCGGATGGCGATGCGGAGAAAACGGCGAACACCCTGGCGATGACCGAAGCCCAAATGGCGCTGACCGAGTTGCAATCCACCCTCAACTGGTACCTCGCCAAGCCGACCGAAGACGACTACGAAGAAGCCAAACTGAACCTGGAAGCCGCCCGCGCCGCCCTGGAAGAAGCCCGCCGCAAACGTGACCGGGTCAAAAACGGCGCCGACCCGCTGGAAATCGCCGCTGCCGAAGCCGCCGTTGCCAGCGCCCAGGCAAAGGTGGATGCCAAATTCATCATCGCCCCCTTTGACGGGGAGGTGATTGC